>CAZAPH010000010.1:0-15219 GCA_964487105.1 uncultured Akkermansia sp. | reverse complement strand
CCAATTCCTTCTATAGTTATAATTGGGATATTTACGGCCCAACTTTCTGCCATTTTAGTAGGGGAAGAAGCTTGTTTAGAGAAACTATTTTTAATAAAAAAAATACTTGCCGTGGCAATACTTAAGTAGGTTGGCACTAATTGATGAGAAACACTAATTGATTTTATTGATTTTTTAATGTTGATATCTAAAGCTTGTATTAATTCATTAATTGCATTAGTATCTTTTGTTAAAATTAAAAGTTTAAAAGCATTGTTTTGTTGATGCCAAACTTTAAAACAATCAACAACTTCGTTTGTTAAATACCAAGTGCCAACAGACCCAATATAAACTAAAATTTTATCATTATTGTTAAACCCTAATGATAATTTAAAATCAGCATTTATTTGTATTGGTTTAAATTTTTCTAAATCTACACAGCAAGGAATAACAGTAATTTTATTGCCGTTAATTTTAAATTTATTTTTTATAATTGTTTTTCCTTTGTGAGTTAAAGACACAATGTGTGAGGCGTGATTAAAAAATAATTTTTCTTTTCTTTTAAAATAAAAATACAATAATAAATGTAAAGGGTTTGTCTTTTTCCAAATATTTCCTTCAAGTCTTTCATCTGCCCAAAATCCACGCATATCAAAAACAAAAGGAATGTTTAATTTTTTCTTAAAATATAAAGCTAAGTTAGCAGCCGGATAACTTCGGCAATGAATAAGTTTAATGTTGTGTTTTTTAATTTGATTTTGAGCAATTTTTTTTAAAGATTTTAAATAAATATATTTAGAGTATAAGTTTGTATTTTCTTCAAAATAAATATATTCCCAATTAATGTTTGTACTTTTTAATAAATTACTTAAATTCTCTTTTTCTTTTTCTAACCTTTCTATTTTTTCACAACTAATAACAGTTATATTGTAATTTTTAGATAATCCAAACAAATACGGTAAAATTTGAGATTGACCTAGTGGATCGCTTAAACCATCAAATGAAATAAAAAGAATATTTGGATTATTGTTCAATTTACACAAAATTATAGAATAAAATTTTAAACTAATGCCATAAAAGTACTATTTATAAAAAAATAAAAGCCTGCTTATTTACTTTAAATAGTTGAAATAAATTTTATGAACGAATTGAATTAGTTTATAATGATTTGGGAAATCTTTATAATTTTTAGGAGGTAATTTTAAATAGTTTTCAAATTCGGTTAGAGAAATGTTTAATTTTTTTGCAATAAAATCCTTTTGTTCTGTTATAGTATTTTCGTTATATGGCTTTTGTTCAATTAGATTAAGGCCTTCTTCTCTTGACATATTACCCGAAACAATTAATGAAGAAAAGGTAGCTCTTCTATAATCATAATTAAATTTAGTGGGCATAACATAGCTTTGCCAAAAACTAGTTATTGTGCTTTCTTGATGTTTACCTAAATAATCTTTCCAGCCTACCTTATCTATTAAAATTTTTTTAATAGTTTTTGTGTTATAATTTATATAATTTAATGGGTATAAAAATTTTATTTTTTTAAAATACTTATAATAAATTTCTTTAGTTAGTCCAATGGTAGGCACATTTTTGATTTTTGTTTTCGAATATTTTTTAACTATTGATTTATAGTAAAATATATCTTTCATTACATGATAGCCCCATGTTAATGGTAAAATGCCTTCACTTTCATAATTGCTTGCAGATAATATATATTTAATGTTATATTTTGAAGCAACAGCATACAATCCAGCGGCAATGGCAATATCAGTTGGTAATTCTAAATCAACCGATGAAGATTTTAAAAATGCTAATTGTATTTCTTTAAATTCGTTCCAGTCTATTACCAAACTTTGGTAATCAATATTCAAAAACTTAGTTAATTGTTCAATATTACTAACAGCCAATTCGGTATTCCAGCCGTTATCAATATGAACGATTAGTGGATTTAAGCCTAATTGTACAGCTAAAAAAACTAAATAAGAACTATCAACTCCACCACTAACACCAATTAAACAATTGTATTTTCCAATTTCCTTTTTAATAGACTTAATTAATTTGTTTAAAACAGCTTCTTTATTTATTTTTTTATAAAAATCTAAAGTATTAGATAAATCTATGCAATGATTACACCCATTTTTTCCATAAAAAACAATGTCTTCATCAGTTGTATCCATTAAACATCTTTCACAAATTTGGTAGTTCCTTTTCATTTCTTTTACAATATAAAAATTATTTTTAATAATTTAAATTAAATATTAAGTAATAAAATAATTTAATGAATTAAACATATAAAGTTTTATTACTTTTATAAAACGTAAGAAATGCGGTATTTACTAAATAGTTATGATTTATTATTACCACCAATTTATTTAGTGGTGATTTACTTTATAGCAAAAAATTATGAAAACAGAAAAAAAGAAACCCAGCCAGAATATAAATATTTTACATCAGGGTTGATGGTAAGAATAATTGGCGCCATTTCATTAGGTTTAATTTATTTTTTTTATTATGATGGTGGAGATACAACTAATTATTATCAAACTGCTGAAGTATTTATAAAATTATTTTTTAAAAATACTGAGTATTTTTTTGATGCACTAACTAATAAAGATAAAGTAGCTACATGGAGCTACTTTGATGAAAATACAGGATTTCCAGAATATAAAAGACAAGATGATTACACCTATTATGTTGTAAAATTAATGATTCCAATAGTTTTTTTATCAGGGGGAAGCTATTTTACCTCGTCAATATTAACTGCTACAATTACATATTTTGGAATTTGGAAATTATATCAAGTATTTGTAAATGAGTATCCTTCGGCAAAAAACAAATTAGCTTTTGCAATTTTATTTTTTCCTTCATGTGTGTTTTGGGGCAGCGGAATTATGAAAGATAGTTTTACATTATCCGCAATCGGTTGGTACACATACGGTTTTTATAAAATATTTATTAAAAAACAATTTAAAATTAAATATATCTCTCAACTTTTAATTTCTTCGTATATCATTTTATCTATTAAACCATATGTTTTACTTACTTTATTACCGGGTAGTTTAATTTGGCTTGGAAACGATACAGCTGTTAAAATAAAATTAGCTTTTTTTAAATTGATTTTTACGCCTTTATTACTAGCAATTAGTATAGGGTTGTCTTATTTTTTTATTACTAAGTTAAGCGATGGTTTAAACTCTTATAATCTTGATAGTATCTTTGAACGAGCATCTGTTGTACAAAAAGATATGAAAGCTGAGTATTATGGTGGGAAAACTTTTGACATTGGTGATTTTGATCCTACATTGGCAGGTGTATTAAAAAAATCTCCAATTGCTGTATATTCAGGATTATATAGACCAGCGATTTGGGAGGTAAAAAATATAGTAATGTTAATTGCGGGCTTAGAAAATATTTTTTTATTAACCTTAAGCATATTTTTAATATATAAAGTAGGGCCTAAAAAATTATTTAAATTAATTAAAAATTCCCCTTTAATATATTTTTCGATAATATTTGCAATTTTATTTTCATTTTCTGTTGGATTAACCGTAGCAAATTTTGGTTCATTAGTTAGGTTAAGAATTCCAGAATTACCATTTTATGTATCAAGCATTTTATTATTATATCATGTTTCAGAAGAAGAAGGCAAAAAGTTAAATAAAATTTCGTTAGAAAAAAATAAATAAAATTTACCATGAAAATAACAAATGTTTAATAATTGCAAGAGTTCTACGGGTAAATAGTTCTTTAAAATTTAAATTTAAAGATAACATCCAATATTTTATAGCATTAATTTTGTATTTATGAAATGCATAATTTACAGCATTTAATGAATTAATTTGAGCTAAAGCTATAGGTATTAAATGTGAATATTTTAAACTTATTATAGGATCTTCTTTTAAATATTTAGACATAGAATTTTTTCTTTTTATCCATCCTTCAGGATTAAATTGTCTTGTAGTTCTTTCGTTATGTTTAACTAAATATGATGATGGAACATCTTTTATATGTATTTGATAACGAGTAGCAAGGCGAATGAAATATTCCCAATCTTCAGATAACATCAAATCTCTGTCTTCATTAAATTGAACTAATTTGGCAATATTATTTGGAAGAAACAAACTATTTACATGAAATGAACAGTTTTTAAAAAGATCGTTAGGTAATAGTTTTGGTAATTTATTTTTATTAAAACTAATTTGATTTCTATCTCCATGATAAAAATTTAAATGAATAATTTCATCTGTATTTATTGCCTGAATTAAATCATAAGCGTTTTGCAAATGTTCTTTATAATAGAAATCATCAGAATCTAAAAATCCAATATATTTCCCTTTTGCTTTATTAATTCCTAAATTTCTGGCGGCTGCAATTCCTTTATTTTCAGTTTTAAAATATAAAACTGTATTCGATTTTATATTTTTTACAACTTCTTCTGTATTATCAGTACTGCCATCATCAATTATGATTATTTCAAAATCGGTAAATGTTTGATTTAAGATTGAGTTAATAGCAAAAGGTAAAAGGTTTTCTCTGTTAAATGTAGGTATAACTATACTAAAAAACACAGATGTAAATATACAAAATATAATCTTCTTAGATAATTCAATAATTTACTTTTGTAAATAAATATTGGTTAATTTATTTAACATTATTTCTAATGTAAATTTTTGAGAAGCTAATTCTTTAGCATTATACCTAATATTATTTAAAAATGTTGGTTCATTTAATATTTTTATAAGTGCATTATTAATTTCATCAGAGTTTTTGTATGGAACTTCAATACAATTTACATTATCAATTAAAATTTCATTCCCAATACCAGATTTAGTAGCTATTAACGGAACACCTGAAAGCATACTTTCAATATAGGTCTGGCCAAATGCTTCTACTGTTGAATTTATTGGAACATGAATAAATACATCAAAAATTCCATATAAATTTGTAATATCTTGTTCAAAATATATTTTTTCAAAAGAATCATTGGGTAATTCTATTAATAATTTATCAATTTGGTTTTCATATTCACCTATTCCATTAAACATTAAAAGCAATGCATTTGGATGAGTTTCAATAAATTTTTTATACGCTGGTATAATAAATTGAACGCCTTTCCAATGTGTAAACCTTGATATCACACCAATTACTGGAAATTTATTTTGTGGATTGTATTTTGTTTTTAATTTTAATATTTCTATATCGGAAGGGTTATTAAAACTACAAGCGTCAAAACCATGCCAAATTTTTATAATTTTTTCTTTAGAAACATTTTCTTCATTGACTAAAATAGTTGTAACTACATCTGAAATTGAAACAATTTTAGTTGCTATTTTATTACAATATTTATCCCATTTAACAGCATTAGGAAAATAAACGTGATGGAAATCAGAATGGTGTCTTGTATAAATTCTAGTTTTAATCCCTATAAGTTTTGCCGCAGTTAATCCAATTAAATTAGCTTTTACTAAATGGCAATGAACAATATCTGTATTTAATCTTTTTAAAAATGTTATACATTTAAAAATTGCTTGTAAATACGATAATTTATTTTTACAATTTATGTTGTAAACTGAAATTTTATGTTCAATCAAATAGTTTATTAAATAAGAATTTTGACAGTTAATTAAAATAAAAGACAATTTAATTTTTGTTTTATCAATATGTTTAACAATCCATTCAAAAGCAATTGCTTTGTCAATATCAGAAATTATATAAGTAACATTTATCATTTACATATTATATCAAAGTGACAATTTATAAAGTTATCTGACAAATTTACTTTTTTGTCTGTTAAAGAATTTATTATATTATAATCTAAATTTATTAAAAAACTAATTAATTCTTTAGCTGAACTATTTTGTAATTTTAAATTTTTATCATCTAACTCAATAAATAAAATGGGTTTAAATTTTTTAATTGATTGTTCCGCTCCTTTAAGCACTTCCATTTCATAGCCCTCAACATCTATTTTAATTAGATTTATTTTTTCAATTTTTTTTTCTTTAATCCAATTATCAAATCGTATAATTTTTATTTGTTGAAATTCGTTTCCGTTTATATTTTTACTTATACGACTACTTCCTCTATTAGATTCTGTTTCTATAACTAAATTAACATCACATTCTTTATTTCCTAAACCGAAATTTTCGACATATAAATTAGTAAATGGATTAATTTGAATGTTTTGTTTGCAAATTTCAAAATTAGTTGGGTCAGGCTCAAAACCAAATACTCTTCCTTTACCACCAATTAAGTTAGCAAATTGTAAAAGTGATGTTCCATAATTTGTACCAACATCAATTATAAAATCACCATCATTTATCAAATTCATTAATTTAGACTGCTCAATATCTTTACATCCAAAATAAAAAAAATGACCAATATAATCATGTATGTCTAATCTAAAATTAATATTTTTATAAGTAAAGCATTTAAATGTATTTTTTTTATATTGATAATTATTGGGGATTAATTTTACAAAAAAAGAATATGCAATATTTTTCTTAATTATACCTCTTAATATCTTTTCAAGAAAAGGAATTTTAAAAATTTCACGTATTAAATTTAAAATTTTTGTTTTTATAGAAATTTTTTTGTTTTTCATTACCAAATTTTTTTAAAAAATTCATTAAAAGCATTTACGTCATGATTTTTAAATATAAATTTTTTATTATTTAATAATCGTTCGTTTTTATTATTATATTTTAATAATTTTTCAATTGTTTTAACTAATTGCTCTTTTAAATTAAGAATGTTTGCATTTATAATAGGGCAATTAGGCGGCACATATTTTTCTAAATCTTTATCTATATAACATATAACCTCACACCCAAAAGCCAATGCTTCGATAGACTTTAATCCATACCATCCAATTAACATTTGATCAATAACAATATCTGAAGTACTAAATTTTTCTAATAATTCATATCGGCTTAAGGAGTATAAATTATTATTTTTTGTTTTGCCTGGAAGTATAACTTCTATTTGATTAGAATAAATATTCTGAATTTCATCAAGAATTAAATTTATATACTCAGACCCTTTTAATCCAAAGCCAGATGGTGAGTGTAATATTACAATTTTATTATCTGATTTTACTTCAGAATTAATGTATTTAGCTTTGTTTTTATAAAACTCATCGAAATTTAACATCACCGGCAAATAAATTGCAGAAGGAATAAGTTTTAAAAGATCTGGAGTAGAAACTATAATATGATCTGAATACTTTAATGCACAATTAATTAATTTTAACTGATAATGATTTGAAACAGGCGGTAAATTAATTTCTTTATCATTTAATAAATATTTTACTAATTGATCACTTTTAGAAAACAAAAAATCTTCAGATCTTATATCAGATCCAACAAAATGCATAACAACTTTTTTTCTAAGTAATTTATATATTATTAATTCTATTTTCCTAAGTTTCCATGTTAAGATTGTTTCACCTGATAAAAAATGAAAAACATCATACCTAAATAATGCTTTTAGAAAAAACCAAAACGTTTTCTTGTACATTGTTAAAGTAGAAATTTTATTAATAGGAAATTCATATGTGTATGATGTTGAATAATGTGATTTTGGTAACACAAATTTTGAAACAGATTCGGCTTCTAAATATTCATCGAAATTATTATGAATGTAATCTGAATAAGTTTTTATTCTATATCCTATATCAACAGCACCAAATAAAATTCTTCTTTTTGTCATATTTCAAATAATTTACTTGCTTGTAAATATTCCCAATCATAACTTTTTAGTTTAAGTTTAGGGTTAATAATTTTATTTTTATTTAAAATATTAACTGCATTTTCAATTAAATCTTTATTAATAATTTTAGCTTCAGGGGGTTCAAATCCAATTTTTTCTTTACGCCATACTATTTCTTCAGGTAAATAGCTTTTCATTGTTTCTCTTAAAATATATTTAGTCCACCCATTATGTAATTTGAAGTTATCGGGTAATGTAAAAACAAACTCAACTAATTTATGGTATAAAAATGGTAAACGAACCTCTCTACTATGTGCCATTGAATTTCTATCAGCATAGCGTAATAAATTATTTAATCCTGTTCCGGTTAAAGTCCATTTTAACTCTTCTGATAAATTATTATTTTGAATATGAGGATACTCAAATTTATGAAATTCGTGTAAAAAATCCTTATTGAATTGCTTAAGGTAATTAGCTTTTATAATACAATTTTTATAATTTCTTAGATTATTTTTTAATTCAAGATGTTTTGCATATAGTTTGAAATTTGGTTCTAAATTAAATGTAGTGTTATGAAGTTTGTTATAATAATTAATTTGTGTTTTGAATTCTTTTTTATTGGTTAATATTAAAGATCTATATAAATTAATGAAATAACTATGATAACCAGCAAAGTATTCGTCTGCGCCCTGCCCGTCTAACAAAACTGTAACGTTATTGTCTTTAGCCAACTTCATAACAAAATATTGTGCAACAATACTTTTGCTACCAAAAGGTTCTTCTTGATGATAAAATACATTGTTTATTTGTTCATCAATTAATTTGGGTGTTAAATAAATTTCATGTGATTTTATTTTGAACCTATCAATAACCAATTTAATAAACTCACCTTCGTCGTTTTTAAAATCTGTAAATCTTGCCGAAAAAGTTTCTTGTAATTGGTTATTCCCTTTTAATTGATTAATTATAGCAACAATGCTAGAGGAGTCTATTCCACCAGAAAGGCTAGATCCAACTGAAACATCTGAGCGTAACCGATTTGAAATTGACTCTTTAAATAAAGATAATATGTTTTCTTTGGCATTTTCTAATGAAATTTCAATTTTATTATTAATATTTATTTCCCAATATTTTTTAATATTAATAATTTTTCCATTTTTAATAATTAAATACTGTGCAGGTTCTAAAATGGATATGTTTTTATAAAATGTATGGTTTAAATTTTTTGTGTCATCTTGTGCGTTATAGGCTAAGTACAAAAATACTTTTCTTAAGTTTGGTTCTTTATTTATTCCAGCAGCCCATAAAGCTTTCATTTCACTTGCAAAATAAAAAGTATCGTTGGTAGTATGATAATAAAATGGTTTTTCACCAAATCTATCCCTTGCACAAAAGGTTATTTTTTCTTCTTTATCATAAAGTGCAAATGCAAACATTCCATCTAAATCTTCAAGACATTTTTCCTTTTTTAAATCGTATAAAGCCATCAGCACTTCTGTATCTGAATTAGTATGAAAAAAATAACCTTTTTTTTGCAATTCTATTTTTAATTCTATATAGTTGTATATTTCTCCATTAAAGGTTATTGTGTATCTATTAAGAAAATGCATTGGTTGAGAGGCATTTTTACTTAAATCTACTATAGCTAAACGACGATGACCAAACCCAATTGTGTTTTCAGTATTTAACCAATGTCCTTCTCCATCTGGCCCACGATGGCTAATAACATCAGTCATTTTTTTTAAAGCTGATAAATGGATGCTATTTTGTTTATCAGAAATTATACCTACGATTCCACACATAAAATTTTTAAATAATTATGATTTAAGTAATTCTGAAATTGAATTTCTAATTATATTTTTATTTTCTTCGGCAGATAATAAAAAAGCAGAGTTGTGTGAATTTATTTTAAATTTCATAATCTGTTCTGGTGTTAAACTATTTAGTAAAGTTGCAACTGTTTTAGGTTTAAAATCATTTGAAACAAGTCCTAATTCGTATTTTAATATAAACCATTTCATTTCTTCTGTAGGTGCAATTATAATTGCTAAACGCGCTTGAATAAATTCAAAAAACTTATTAGGTAAAGCATGCTCATTATTAAAATTTGTTGGTGGTAAAATATAAATTCCAATATCATAATTATTTATGAATGTACAAATCATATTTGAACTTACAGGTGGAATAAACCTAATTTTAGTGTTATTTATACCTAGTTTTTTAAGTTTATTTAAATATTTTAAATCTAAATCTGTAAGCATTAAATCTAATGTATATCTATCATCAACATATTTCATCATTTCAATCATTAATTCAATTTTTCTAGATGAAATAGAAGCCCCGTGATGGATAAGTTTTATATTATTTGGATTAACTTGATTTGGTAGTGCTTCAATATAAGAAGCCGCATTGGTTAACAAAAATGGCTTAACACCAACACTTTTTTTATATGTATCAGCTATTACATTAGAAACAGTTGAAAATTTATTTGCTTTTGGTATATATTTTTTACAAAGAAATTTGATATATGGTTTATGAAATAAACGCCAAATTAAATTATTGTCAAATTCTAATAAATGATATTCATGAGCATCAAAATAAACTTTTCCTTTACCACCTACTATTGATATTGATAGTGGTAAAGTTTGAATATCATTAGAAATCACTATATCATAATTATTTTTATTTAAATTTAAGGCAACTTCTTTTTTATACTCATCCCAATAATAATTTTCCCAATTTCGAAATACAAATTGTAAAAAACGTTTTGCTTTTCTAAAATAATTTACGGTGGGTTCTTTATATATTTGGTGATTAATAATTTTTGAAACTCCACATTCTGAATAAGCTAAAGTTTCTAAATGATAATTATCTTTTAAAGCTTCAATTTGTCTTAAAACACGAAGATCTGAGTTTAAATTACTATAGCTAACTATGAGTACTTTTTTCATTTATGGTGCGTCTTTGAATTTTGTATTTTAATTTATCAAAATTAAACTGAAGTATGGTTTTGCTTATTATATATTACTAAATTAACTAAAGTGTTTAATTTCATTAACTTCAAATTAAATTTTATAATCATAATTAGATAAATTTATAGAATTTAAAATTCTTTTGGAAACAATTTTCACATTATTGTTTTTAACTGCATATTCATATCCTTTTTGGGCTAAATTTAGTATTAAAGAGTGATTAGTGAGCAACACTTTTAATTTTTCTTTAATAGAATATTCATCTATATTAAATATGGGTGGCCTAAAGCATTCTGGCGATTGTTCTAAATATTTAGTAGCCACTGCACAACCGCATAACATTGCTTCAAATCCTAAAAAACCTGGGCCATGTAAAATAATTTCATCAATTAATAAATCTGCTTTTTGCAATTCATTAATTAATTCTTTATGTGGTAAATTAGTTAATAATTTTACCTCAAATTTTATCCCTTCATTTTTTAGTTCTTCTAGTGTTTTTAAAATTAAATCCGTTCCTTTTATTTCTGGTTTAGAAGGGGCATGGATTATTACGGGTATTTCGTTTTTTGGAAAATAAGCTTTAAATTTTTCAATTTGCATTGGTACTTGTAAATGAAAATATGATCGTTTAGCAAAAATACTTTGATCGGGTACTGAAAAAATAGCATCACTGATTTTTTCATGAAAAGCCAATTTTTGCTTTTTCATGTCAGCTCCAGGCAAATTAATTTCTGTTGAAAAATTCCAATGAGTAATATTATACTTTTCTTTAAAAGCTATATAGTCTCTAATTTCTGATCCTAGAAATAAACTAATTATTTTTACTCCTTTTTTCTTTAAATAATTTAATTGCCGTTCTTCTTCCCATAAATTTGTAGAATAAATAAAAATATAAACATCTACATTTGATAAAATATTTCTTATTAAAATTGATTTTATCTTTTCTTGTAAATTCTTATTAAATATTTTTGAGAGTTCTTTTAATATTGTTGCTATTTTGTTTGATTTTAATTTTAATTTAAAATATGTAAAAACTAAATTTTCAGGATCAATATCATAGCTATAATCATAATATTTATTTTTAGATGAAATAGTTGTAACTTGATACCCCAATTTTTTATATTCAGTTGATAGCGTATTTACAATTCCAGCGATTTCAGTATCACCAATTAATATTCTTTTAAAATTTTTGTCTATATTTTTAATCATGTTTATTCAAAAAAATAATAGTTTTCTAATTGCACATTAATTAAGGTTAGGGTTTTTCTTCTCCCACTCCGATTCAAATCGTACAATACCCATTTTAAAATTATAAATAAAATCTCCTGAATCTGTATTTGAAATGTTTAATATATTAAAATCTAAAATATTTTCTACATAATCTAATGTTGCTCCATTAGGTAAATGTATTCCTATTGTAAATGTATATTTACCAGGCTGTAAACTGTTTTTGATTTTACATTTTAATTTATTTATTCCTTTTACTAAATATATTTTATTTGAAGTGTTGTATTTATTAGTTGAGTGCGTTATCTCAATGCCATCAATTGTGTTTATTCTAACATCAATTAAACAATCCTCAACATCAATTAATGATTCAATTTCAAAAAACAAATTTATTATTGATAAATAATTAATAGCATCTGTTGCTACTCCATTATCATTTGTCAATAAAAATCTTTTGAATCTTAAATCCCCTGTATTAATTGTTGATGAATTATTGGGTATTACTCCTTCATTATCTGCTTTAATAGCCGTTGATAAATAATTTTCAATTGTTTTAGTAATTGATGAATTATAAACTAATTCTCCTTTGTTTAGTTGAATTCCTTTATTACACAATTGTTTTATAGATGCCATATTATGACTAACAAACAAAATGGTTCTTCCACTTTTACTCACCTCGCCCATCTTACCCATACATTTTTTCTGAAATTCTGCATCGCCAACCGCAAGCACTTCGTCAATTATTAAAATTTCGTTTTGTAAAAATGCTGCTACAGCAAAAGCCAAACGTAGTTGCATACCACTACTATAATGATTTAAGGGAGTATCAATAAATTTTTCTACTCCAGCAAAATCAACAATAGCATCAAAGTTTTTTATAATTTCTGTTTTACGCATTCCTAAAATAGAACCGTTCATGAAAATATTTTCACGCCCTGTTAATTCTGGGTGAAATCCTGTGCCTACTTCTAATAAACTAGCAATACGTCCACGCCCTATAATTTTTCCATTTGAAGGCGGTGTAATTTTTGATAAAATTTTTAATAAAGTTGATTTCCCTGCGCCATTTTTTCCAATAATACCAACCGTATCACCAGGCATTACATTAAAACTCACGTTTTTTAATGCCCAAAAATCTTCTTGTGAAGTTTTGGTATTAAAAATACTCGAAACAGTATCACGCAAACTTAAATAAGGCTGTTGTTCGTGATTAATCCGAAATTTTTTACTTATGTTTTGTATTTCTAAAATTGGTTTCAAAATAATTAAGCCAAATCTGCAAAGTAACGTTCTGTTTTTCTAAAATAAATAATGCCAAATACAAATAATAAAAAAGATACCAAAATACTTAATGTAATGGTTTGTGTGTTTATTGAATGATTATTAAAACTAGCTCTAAACAATTCAATGGGTGCATTCATTGGATTTAATTGTAAAATAAGCTGAAACCATTTATTGTCATTAATTTTTATTGGATAAATAACTGGCGTGGCAAACAATAAGGCTTGAATAAAAAACGGTAAAATATATCTAAAATCACGATACTTAATATTAAGCGATGCTAAAAACACACCTAGTCCAAACGTAGCAATCACAGCCAATAACAAGCTTAAAGGGATAAATAAAATTGCAGAAAGATTAAAGCTTACATTAAAGTAAAACATAACTGGAATAAACACAATAAAAGCCATTAAAAAATCAATTACTGAAACTAAAATGGATGATATAGGAATAATTAAACGAGGGAAATATATTTTTTTAATGATGTTAGAATTATTTACCATACTATTTCCTGCATTTGATAAACCAGAAGAAAATATATTCCACAATAAAAAACCACTTAAGGCAAAAATAGGATATGGTAATTGTAAGTTAGAACTATTGGTTACTAATTTACCAAAACCTAATGTAAAAAGTGCCGTCATTATAGCGGGCTGAAAAACTGCCCATAAAAACCCTAAAACAGTTTGTTTGTATTTTACTTTTACATCACGCCAAGTAAAAAAGTAAAAAAGCTCACGAAACTCCCATAATTCTTTTAACCCTAAACTAAATTTACTTTTTGGTTTAATTTCAAACTCCATTTTTGCTAGGCTATACTAACAAATATAATAAATTTATTTAATTGAATTTAAGGGCTAAAATTCTAAAAATTTAGAATTACTTTTCTAATAATTTGCATACACTCATTAAGTTGTTCGGCATTAATTGTAAGCGGTGGTGCAAACCTTATAATATCACCATGCGTGGGTTTTGCTAACAAACCATTTTCAGCAAATTTTAAACAAACATCCCAAGCAGTTTTGCCGTTTTTTTGTTTAATAACAATTGCATTAAACAATCCTTTTCCTCTAACTTCGGTTATTATATCACACTCATTCATGAGTTGAAGCATTGCATTCCTAAAAATCACTCCAAGTTTTTCGCTATTTTCTGCCAATCGTTCATCTTTTAAAACTTTAAGTGCTTCGGTTGCAACAGCACAAGCTAAAGGGTTTCCGCCATAAGTGCTGCCGTGCTCACCTGGCTTAATAGTTAACATTATTTCATTATTAGCTAATACAGCAGCAACAGGAAGTGTACCGCCACTTAATGCTTTACCTAAAACTAATATGTCTGGCTTAACTTGTTCGTGATCGCAGGCCAACATTTTACCTGTTCTGCACAAGCCTGTTTGCACCTCATCTGCAATAAACAAAACATTGTATTTACTACACAATTCTCTTACACCTTTTAAGTACCCTTCTTTTGGTACAACAACACCAGCCTCACCTTGTATAGGTTCAACCATAAATGCAGCTGTGTTTGGGTCTTTAATTGCATTCTCTAATGCTGTTAAATCATTATAATCCACTAACTCGTACCCCGGCATGTATGGTCCAAAACCTTTGTAACTGCTAGGATCGTTACTACTACTAATAGCCGCTAATGTTCTACCCCAAAAATTACCCTTTGCAAACACAATTTTAGCTTTGTTTTCAGGCACACCTTTTACATCATAGGCCCATCTACGTGCTAATTTAATAGCTGTTTCGCCTCCCTCAACACCTGTATTCATTGGTAAAACTTTATCGTATCCAAAATATGCTGTAATATATTTTTCATAAACGCCTAATTGATTGTTGTAAAAAGCTCTTGATGTAAGTGTAAGTTTTTTACTTTGTTCAATCATTGCATTAATAATTTTTGGATGACAATGTCCTTGATTAACTGCAGAATAACCACTTAAAAAATCGTAATAACGTTTACCATCTACATCATATAAAAAAACACCATCGCCTTTTTCTAAAACTACAGGTAGTGGGTGATAATTATGAGCTCCATATTTTTC
>CAZAPH010000009.1:7413-49522 GCA_964487105.1 uncultured Akkermansia sp. | reverse complement strand
TGTTAGCTGTTGCACACAAATTAGATGCAATTAATGATTGGGGAAGTGTAGTTGAGTTAACTTATATTGCTGCTCAACGCGTTATTCCTTTTTATACTGATATGGCTGATATTAAAGCTATGCTTGAAAGTATAGCTCGTACATTTGGTTACCATTACGGAATGCAAAAAAAAGTTAGAATAAATACTATTTCTCAATCGCCAACGCGTACTACAGCTGGGGGTGGAATAAAAGGGTTTAATGAATTTTTTGACTTTGCCGATAAACAATCGCCATTAGGGAACGCCTCTGCCGAAGATTGCGCTAATTATTGTATTAGTTTGTTTAGTGATTTAACTAAAATGGTTACAATGCAAAATTTAATGCACGATGGTGGATACTCTTCAACAGGTGTAAGTCAAGCGCAACTAGATGCTCTAATGAAATAATTTTATGGATTTACTTCATAAGCAAAACGAAAAAACAGTAAAACGTGTTGTTTATGGCGCATCTGTTTTAGTTAGTGCAATAGTGGTAGCATTAAACCAAAAATTAATTGTTCCTCCAAAAGATTTTCCAAGTTTTATTTATAAACTACCTGCCTTAAACGCTTTTATTAATGGCACATGTAGCGTTTTACTTATTGCATCGTTAATTTCATTAAAAAATAAGAATATAACTTTACATAAAAAATTAAATTTAACTGCATTTATTTTAAGTGCGTTGTTTTTAATAAGCTACGTTACTGCTCATTTTTTTATTCCTGATACTAAATATGGCGATATTAACCACGATGGACTAATGAGTTTACAAGAAAAAGAATTGGTTAGTGGAATTAAACCTGTTTACTTAATTATTTTACTTACCCATATATTATTAGCAGTTGTTATATTACCTCTTATACTTATGTCTTTTTATTATGGTTTAACAGATCAAAAAATAAAACATAAAAAATTAACACGGTGGAGCTATCCTATATGGTTATATGTTACAATAAGTGGTGTTATAGTTTATTTAATGATTAATAAATACTATGCTTATTAAGGGTCTTTTAATAATGTAAAATGCCCAAACTTTACCTCTTTTCGTTTAGTAACTGCATTAATATATTCAGCTCTCCAAACATAAATATCTTGTTTACATTCCTCTCCTTTCAATTTTCCATCCCATCCTTGTTTATACTCTTTAGTTTCAAAAAGTTTTTCTCCCCACCTATCAAAAATTTGAAATAGATACTCTTCAGTGCCTATACAAATAGGCAAAAAAACATCGTTTAACCCATTGTTATCTGCAGTAAAAGCATTCGGTACCCAAAATCTAAATTCAGGATTAATAATAACGGGTTCTGTTGCAGTACTTGAACAACCATAATTATTACTAACGGTTAATGTAACAAAGTATGTTCCGTACGTTTCGTATAAATGGTTACAATAGGGGGTAATAGTTGTATTACCATCATCAAAATTGTAATTAAAATAAATCGCGTCTGTAGAAGATTTATTTTCAAAATAAATATTAGGATCAAAAATAGTTGTAATACTCGGTGTAGCTTTAAATACAGCTGTTGGGCTTGGAACAACATTAACCAAATAAATTGCATTAGAAGTGTCTGCACATACTGAGGTGGTAGTTACAGTAAGTTTTACGGTATAAGTTCCCACGCCATTAAATTCCATTATAGGGTTTTCTAATTGACTAGATTGTTCATTAGAAAAACTCCAATCATATTTTACCGGTAATTCGCTTGTACTCCCATTACTAAAAAAAACTTTACCTGGGTTACAAATACTATTAGGTAAATTTTGAATTATCGCTTTAGGTCTTTGGTAAACCCTTATAGTATCTATAACAGAATCTTTACAACCAAATTGATTTCCTTTAAGTTCAACTAAAAAAACACCTGCGTTTGTATAAGTTACATTACTAACGGTTTTGGATGTTGCACTAATTGGCGTAGCTGATGGTGTAAATTGCCATAAAAAAGTGGCCTGTGGCATTATAGTGCCTGTTGCAGCAAAACTAAAACTATTATTAACTAAACATTGGTTTTTACTTTTAATTAATTCTAAATCAAAAGGAGGATAAATTTTTATTTGTTTTTTAATCGTGTCTGTACAAAATTTCCCGGGGTTAACTATTAAAGTAACCAAATAAGTTCCTGTATCTTGATAAACATAGGTTGGCGCAAAAACATTACTTGTATCGTTTGTTGTGTTTCCAACACCAAAATCCCAATAATAACTTTGTGAATTAGAGGTGTTAGTACTTTGATTTATAAAATTAGCCGTGTTTCCAAAACATTGGGTTGCAAAATCGCCAATTGCTGCAACAACAGATATTTGACAGGTTAATACTTGAAGCTGATACTCTCTATAATGAGTATCTATTAAAACCCCATTTCTATATTCTTTAACCGCAATAGAAACTAAATAAACCCCCAAAGCGTTAGGAGTACCAGTTAAAAACCCTGTAGTGCTATTAACTGCAAATGCAGGATTACCAGGCAAAGGGTTTAAAGCAGAAAAAGTTGAAGTAAAAATAGTAGATTGGTATGGCGGACTAGCCGCTAATGTAGGACAGTTAGCAGGAGGAGATACACAATTTTGAGGGGTTGTATTTAAAGATGGGCAACAATTATCTAAGCCATTAAACGAATCATAAAAACTATACACTAATGAGTCGCCATCAGGATCAGTTGCTGAATGATTAAAGTTTACATCTACTTTATTACATAAAAACAACGGAGGTAAGTTTGTAAACCTAGGCGAACTGTTAGGCCCAAAAGTTGATAGTTTAGGAACCATACAAAAGTAGGTTGAGCCTGTTTGGTCAGGATTTAACACATTAGTTATTACGCTATTTCTACAACACCTTTGGTAAACTAAATAATAACTGTATAAATTGGTGTTAAGCGTAATGGTGCTGGTATAAATTCCTTCTTGAATACATTTATTTGGTGCAGTAATACAAGGGTTGTTAATAGACGATGGTACTTGTGTAACAACAGGAAGACCCATAGTTACAGTTGTATCTAACAATGGGTTTGTAATGTTTTTAATTGATAAATAACAAGGGCCGCCATTTCCTAAACCATCAAAATCTGCACCATTTCCACTACAATCTCTATAAATTTTTAAAGTAATTCTATATTGGCTATTCCCTAAAAAATCGTAAATAATTTCGCCACCAACAATATGAAATGCTTTTGAAGTAAAAAAACTTAAAGTAAAAATAAAAATAAAATATACTTTTTTTATTGGCACGAACTACTAAGGTAATAAAACGAAACCTCTTGAGCAAATTGTTAAATAACTGGTTTAAATAGTTTTATATCTGGTTTGTTTTTTACAATAAAATGGGTAATTTTTTAGTAAATTTGTAGGTATGCGATATTATTTTATACTTTTTTGTATAATTCAATTGGTGAGTTTTGCACAATTATCCGTTGCTTACGATACAATAAATGTAATAGAAAATGGTAAATCTATTAAATTAGCCTGGGCAGGTGGAATAAATTATTCTAACATTTCAAATATAGATTTGAATTTTGATGGAAAAAAAGATATTGTTGTGTTTGACAGAAGCAATCAATTTGGATCAGCAATTTTTAAGTGCTTTATAAATAATGGCAATGCGGGTGATGTAAAATACATTCATGATATGATGTTGAGTAGTAAATTCCCGGTTGCAAAAGATTGGGCAATGCTTTTAGATTACAATAACGATGGCAAAGAAGATATTTTTACTAGTACTACCGGTGGAATAAAAGTTTTTAAAAACACAAGTACAACTTCAGGAGGGGTTTCGTTTAGCCTTGCTAAAACAATGTTAGTTTCTGATTATAATCCAACAGGCTCACCAAATATATCAAACTTATACGCAAGTAATGTTGGTGTGCCGGGTTTGGGAGATGTGGATAATGATAATGATATTGACGTTTTAACTTTTTCACCAGCAGGTTTTTTAGTTGAATTTCACAAAAACATGAGTATGGAAACATACGGACATGCCGATTCGTTAAATAAATTTATAATTGGTGATTTATGTTGGGGTAAAATGCAAGAAAGTAGTTGTGTGGTTTCGTTTAGCCAATGCCCTTTTTACAAACAATTAAATTTAAACGTAACTATTAATCAACAAACATTACATGCCGGCTCGTGTTTAACATGTGTAGATATAGATGGAGATAACGATAAAGATTTAATTATGGGCGATATTTCTTGTGATGTTGTACAACTTGCTACTAATAATGGAACATCAACAGTAGCTCTTGTAACAGATACTACAAAATTGTTTCCTAACGCAGTAAATCAAATTAAATTTAATATTTTTCCATGTACGTATATTGTTGATGTAAACGGCGATGGTAAAAAAGACTTATTAGCAACGCCAAATGCTTATGGTAGCGAAAATGTTAACTCTGTTTGGTATTATGAAAACGTAAGTTCTACATCATCAATGTCTTTTAATTTTAAACAAAAAAATTTATTTCAAGATGAAATGATTGATGTAGGGCAAAATTCTTTTCCTGTATTATTTGATTATAATGCTGATGGACTTAAAGATTTGTTGATTGGAACTTACGGTTATTATAATGGCACTATGTTAAAATCTCAACTTACACTTTATGAAAACATTGGTACGCAAATAGCGCCAAGCTTTTCGTTAATAACAAGAGATTATGCTGGTATTAGTTCTTACTCATTTACCAATGTTGTTCCAACAGTTGGAGATATAGATAGTGATGGAGATATTGACATTTTAATTGGTACATCTTTTGGTCAAATACATTGGTTAAAAAATTCTGCAGGTTTTAGTTCGCCTGCAACATTTACACAAACAGCAATTAATGCATTTAGTTTTACAACCATTTCTTCTAATACTGCACCACAATTATTTGATTTAAATAACGATGGTTTATTAGATTTGCTTATTGGAATGAAAAACGGCAGAGTAGCCTACTACCAAAATAATGGAACTTCGAGTAACCCATCATACACGCTTATAACCAACTCTTTAGGAAATATTAATGTACAAGGCGATATTACTATTTATGGTATTGATGGTTTTGCCTCACCCTATGCTTATAAAGAAGGTTCAATCACAAAAATTTTAGTAGGTTCAATTAGTGGGCAAATTTTTGAATATTTAGTGCCATCTGTATTTAGCCCTACTGTAACTTACACAATGCTTAGTAATTATGTAAATGGTATTAATGTTGGGGCTCAAAGTTCACCCTATTTTGAAGATTTAAATAATGATGGGATGCGCGATTTGGATGTGTGTAACGCTTCAGGTGGGGTAAGATGATATTCTTCAAAATCGCCAAATGTTCGTATTAAAAACAACAACATTACTAATTCATTGCTTTATAGCATTTACCCTAACCCTACCAATCAAACCTTTAATATTAAAGCCGTTAATGGCGATCAAATTGTAGATGTACTAATTTATGATTTATTTGGTCAATTAGTGTATTCTAAAAAAGCACATCAAATTAAAGATATAATTACTATCAACCATTTAACAAAAGGTATTTATTTAGTCAACATCCAATCCATAAACTCAGCAAACACTTCAAATTTAAGTTTTAATAAATTGATTGTTAAGTGATGAAATTTTTTAAACAGCAATTACCTGTTCTCTATTATTTGCTTTTAACAGCAATTATTTTACAAGCATGCGCTAAACAAAAAGGTAAACTCAACCATGGAGATTATCCTTCTGAAATAGGAACAATAATAGCCAATAAATGTGCTACTAGCGGTTGCCATAACTCAAAAAGTAGTATTGCATCAAATAATTATAATTTAGAAAGTTGGGATTTAATGTTTAAAGGCAGCAATAGCGGATCGCCTGTAATTCCATACAATAGTGCCTATTCTAGCTTATGTTTTTATATAAACACTTTTGATGATTTAGGTTTAAAAAACGCCCCTACAATGCCATTAAATTCAAATGCATTAAGTTATAACGAAGTTAAACTTATTAAATCTTGGATTGATGATGGTGCGCCTAATATTAATGGTGAAATAAAATGGCAAAGCCCAACAAATAAAAAATTATATGCAGTTAATCAAGGTTGTGATGTTTTAACCATTTTTGATTCTGAAACACAACTACCTACCAGAGTAATTTCAGTTGGTACCAAAGCAGGACCAGACACGCCACACAACGTTAAAGTTTCTAACGATGGGAAATACTTTTATGTAATTTTTATTAACAATAATGTTATGCAAAAATTTAGCACTACAGATAATTCTTTAATTGCAAACATCCCATTAAGCCCATTAGCCGCCGGAACAGGTACTGCAGATGCTTACGATTGGAACACTTTTACAATTACAAAAGACAATAAAAAAGCGTTTTGTGTAAGTTGGCAAAGCGCCGGAGTAGTTGCGTGTGTTGATTTAGAAAATCACAAACTAATTCATTATGTTGGTGGTTTATTTAATCCTCATGGTATTGCATTAACAAATGATGAAAAAAACATTTACATTACTGCCCAAATGGGAAATTGTTTATTTCAATTTGATACTGCTTTTACAGTAAGTAATAAATATACATTAGATGGTTTACCTGCAAATGAATTTAGTAATACCATTGATTCTCATGAAATTATTTTAGGAAAAAATCCAAACGAAATGATTATTACTTGCCAACAAAGTAACGATATTAGAGTGTTTAATACCCTTACAAATTCTGTTACAACAATTATTCCTTCATCACCAGCCCCTCTCGAATTAATTTATTCCGCTCAAAACAATGCCTATTTCATAACTCACTCCGAAGACACAATTTCTTTTGCAAACACAAGAGGAAGTATTACTAAATTAAACGCTAGTAATTACAGCATGTCTAAACTTAAATGTGGATACCAACCCCATGGTTTAGCAGTAGATAATAAAACTAATTTATTGTATATATTATCAAGAAACAGAAACTCCAACGGACCAGCGCCCCACCACACAAGTAATTGCGTAGGCCGTAATGGTTTTGTAAATTTTATAAATGCTCAAACATTTACGTTATTAAATAAAAAATACGAAATGAGTGTTGACCCCTATATGATTTTTGCTCAACCTTAATGGAAATAAATACTATACTTAATTACCAACCAATTTTATTGTATGATGGCAGTTGTGGCTTTTGTAATAAGGCCATTTTATTTTTTTTAAAAAATGAAAAAAACAATAAAATGCACTTTGCTTCATTACAATCAGAAATCGGAACTCAATTAAAAAAACATTTTGAATTAGATCATAAAATTGATAGTATGATTTTAATAAAAGAATATTCTGCACATATAAAATCTTGCGCCGCATTACGTTTATCTTTATACATGAAAGGGTTGTGGCCTTTGCTTATTGTTTTAGTGCTTATTCCTCCTTTTATTAGAAATTACGTTTATGATTATATTGCAAAAAAGAGAAAAAAAATAACAAGTTCAATAATTATGTGCGAAAGGATTGATGAAGTTAATAAGTTTAGGTTTTTAGATTTATAATATTTGTCAAAATTTAACAAAAAAGTAGTAGTTAATTCCTTTTACAAAAAAAATAATATATAACTTTCTCTTTCAAAATATAAACATGAAAAAAATACTCATCACCGTTGCCTTTCTTTCGTTTACAACTTTTTATTCTCAAACAGAAAAAAGACCTGATAATTGGTTTAACCTTGACCCAACATTAGACAAAATTAATGGTGTAAGTACAAACAGAACTTATGAAGAACTTTTAAAAAATAAACCCGCAACACCAATTATAGTTGGTGTATTGGATAGTGGTGTAGATTATAACCACGAAGATTTAAAAGAAGTTATGTGGACAAACCCCGGAGAAATTGCAGGTAATGGGATTGATGATGATAAAAACGGTTACATTGACGATATTCATGGTTGGAATTTTATTGGTGGGAAAGATGGACAAAATGTTAATGGAGATAATTTAGAAGTTACAAGATTATACAGACATTTTAAACCTAAGTACTCAGGCAAACAAGAATCAGATTTTACAGATAAAAAAGAGATAGAAGAATTTAAAAAGTTTAAAGTTGTAGAAAAAGAATATCTAAAAACAAAAGAAGAATTTGAATCGGCTTATAAACAATTAAGTTTTTTATATAATGGCTTAACCGATTTAAACAATAAAGCAAAAACTCAGTTTAATATTACAGAGGTAACCAAAGATGATATTTCAAAATTTGAAGCCGCTGATAAAAGAGAAAAACAATTTAAACAAATAGCTTTAGGTTTAATAGGAAACGATAAAAACTTAGATAAAACACTTGAAAACAAAATTACTCCAGGGTACGAACAATTTAAACAATTTATGGAGTGTGGCGTTAATTTAGAGTTTGATCCGCGTTTAACTATTGTAAAAGATGATTACAATAATGATACAGATTTTAATTATGGAAACCCTGATTGTAAAGGCCCTAACAGTCATCACGGAACACATGTTGCTGGTATTATAGCTGCAAAACGCGGAAACGGAATAGGAATGGATGGTGTGGCTAATAATGTAAAAATTATGGCGGTACGTTTAGTTCCTGGAGGTGACGAACGCGATAAAGATGTTGCAGCAGTGATAAGATATGCAACAGATAATGGTGCTAAAATTTTAAACATGAGTTTTGGTAAAGGATTTTCGTGGAATAAAAAAATAGTTGACGATGCTGTTAAATATGCCGAAAGTAAAGGCGTTTTATTAATTCATGCGGCAGGTAATTCACATTTAGATATTGATACCGAAATTCACTATCCAACTAAAGTTTTTGAAAACGGAACAACAGCCACTAGTTTTATTGATGTAGGTGCTTTAAATTGGAAGCCTGAAAAAGATATTCCTGCAACATTTACCAATTATGGTAAAAAAACGGTTGATGTGTTTTCGCCTGGTGTTGATATATACTCTACAATACCTGAAAATAAATATAAAGATGAAAACGGAACCAGTATGGCCGCCCCTGTTGTTGCTGGTGTTGCTGCAGTAATAAAATCATATTACCCAGATTTAACAGCTGTTCAAATTAAAAAAATTATTATTAAAAGTAGTAATAAAGCTTACAAAAAAACTAAAGTGGTTAAGCCTGGTAGTAAAGATGAATTAGTAAAATTTACAGCATTAGGTAAAAATGGTGGAATTGTAAATTTATATGAAGCCATTAAATTAGCTCAAAAAATATCAAAAGTTAAAAGCTAATTTTTAAACTCCATAAGATTTAAACTTTTATCGCAACAAAAAAACTCTTGTTTAATATTATTAGAACAAATTATAATAGTTCTGTTGTTTGATAGCATTGCTAATTGGTTTTGATACCAATCAATTGAACGTTCATCAAGGTTGCTAATTGGCTCGTCTAATAATAGCAATGGTGTATCAGCATATAATGCTAAACCTAGTTTAACTCGCTGTTTCATACCACTACTAAATTGTTTAATTAATTTATCTGAAGATGCTTTTAAATCAATTGCATCAATAAAAGACGACGTGCTTAAATTTTGAATAAAAGGCTTATAAACTTTACAATGCTCTACTAATTCGTTAAGTGTTAGCTCTTCAATTAATTGTAAATAAGGCGCTGCAAAACTTAATTTTTCATGCAGCGTATCTTCTGAAATAATTTGATTTTGATATTTATAATTTATTTCTCCTTCGTTTTTACTAACATAACCACTTATAATTTGTAGTAAAGTAGATTTACCAGATCCGTTATTCCCTAAAATAACAAGTTTATCTCCTTCATTAATGGTGTAGTTTAACTTTCTAAACACCCATTCCGATTTAAATTTTTTGCCTAAATTATTTAAAGTGATTGATACCAAAACTAAATTCCTTTAATGATACCCTCTTTTTGAGCTTTAATAAAAGTTATTATTTGATGTCTAACATCAGATTCCGGAATTTCGTTTTCAACTATTTCTAAAGCATTTGTAATATTATGTCCTCGAACAAAAATAATTCTGTATATATCTTCAATTTGTTTTATCACTTCTTTATCAAAACCTCTTCGCCCTAAACCAATTGTGTTTACTCCTATAAATTGTAATGGCTCGCGCGCTACACGCACATATGGTGGTACGCTTTTTCTAACTAATGAAGCGCCAGCAACAAAGCTATGAGCACCTATTGTAACAAATTGTTGTGCGGCAACAACGCCTTCAATAATAACAAAATCTTCAACTGTTATATGTCCGGCTAAACTCCCATTATTGGCAATAATTACATTGTTACCAATAATACAATCGTGTCCTAAATGTGTATAGGCCATTATTAAGCAATTATTCCCAACTTTTGTTGTCATACGGTCTGCGGTACCTTTATGAATAGTAGCATATTCTCTAATTACCGTATTATTGCCAATTACTGTATTTGATTTTTCGCCTTTATATTTTAAATCTTGATTAATTATTCCAATAATTGCGCCTGGAAAAATTTGACAATCATTCCCAATAATTGTATCAGGATAAATAACTGCATTTGGGTGTATGTAACAATTATCTCCTATTACAACATTTTCATAAATTGTTGCAAATGGAGATACTGTAACGTTTTTACCAAGTTGAGCTTTTGAACTAATGCTGGCTAAATTTGAAATCATTTTATGCTTCAACTGGTTTTTCTATTCCTTTAACTTTTACAATTTGCGCCATCATTTCTGCTTCCATAACTGGTTTATTGTTTACATAGGCAACTCCTCTCATGTGGCAAATTCCTCTTCTTATTGGTGTAACTAAATTTAAACTAAATACAACCGTATCGCCAGGTATAACTTTTTGTTTAAATTTTACACCATCAATTTTCATAAAATAGGTTAGGTAATTTTCAGGATCTGGAACTGTTTTTAAAACTAATACGCCTCCGCATTGTGCCATTGCTTCAATTAACATAACCCCAGGCATTACAGGCTCGCCCGGAAAATGCCCTTTAAAAAATTCTTCGTTTAATGTTACATTTTTAACGCCTATTACAAGCTCTAATGATAGTTCCATAATTTTATCTACCAACAGCATAGGTTGCCTGTGTGGTAAAATCTTCATTATATCATTAATATTAAGTACTGGCGGCTTATTTAAATCTATTTTTGGATAATCTTTTTCTATTTTTTGTTTTTTTATTGCTGCTTTAATTATTTTAGCAAAAGCAATATTACCATTGTGCCCAGGATGCGCTGCTAAAACATGTATTTTTAATGGTTTGCCTACTAAAGCTAAATCACCAACTATATCTAATAATTTATGGCGTGCTGGTTCATTATAAAAATGTAAAGCTGTATTATTTAATACGCCTTTACCTTTTACTTCAACGTGTTCTTTATTAAACACTTTTTTTAAATGGTCTAATTTTTCTTTAGGTAATTCTTTATCAACAAGTACAATGGCGTTGTCTAAATCTCCGCCTTTAATTAAATTATGTTGTAATAACGTTTCTAATTCATGTAAAAAAACAAACGTTCTACACTTACTTATTTCTTGTTTAAATTGTGTTATGTCGTAAATTCCGGCATGTTGAGTTCCTAAAACATCGCTATTGTAGTCCACCATAACTGTAATTCTATATGAGTCTTGTGGTACAGCTAACATTTCAACTTTTTTAATAGGGTCTTCAAATGTTAAATTATCAGTTAACTCAAAGTATTCTCTATCTGCATCTTGTTCTTCTATTTCAGCTGCTTCTAAGGCTTCAACAAATTTCCATGAACTACCGTCCATTATTGGCATTTCTGCTTCAGTCATTTGAATAAGGCAATTATCAATCCCCAGCCCAACTAATGCAGCAAGTACATGTTCCGTTGTATAAATCTTTACTCCGTTTTTTTCGAGTGTAGTTCCTCTACTTGTGTCAACAACAAAATCGGCATCAGCATCAATAATCGGTTGCCCTTCAACATCCATACGTTGAAATTTATACCAATGATTAACTGGAGCCGGATTAAATGTTATTGTTACATTTTTTCCTGTATGCAATCCTTTACCTGAAATTGAAACCGCTTGTTTTATAGTTCTTTGCTTATCACTCATTTTATTTACTTAAAAAGTAAATATAAGTATTTTTTTTGAAATTTATTTTGAGTTTTTATGGTTTTAATAAATCTGGGCGTTTGGCTTTTGTTCGAACTAAACTTTGTTCGTGTCTCCATTGTTCAATTTTTGCGGTATGGCCACTTAATAAAATTTCAGGTACAGTCCAGCCCTTATAATCTGCTGGCCTTGTGTAAACTGGTGGGGCTAATAAATTATCTTGAAAAGAATCACTTAGTGCTGAGGTTTCATCATTTAAAACTCCTGGAATTAATCTAATTATTGCATCGCTTAAAATAGCTGCGGGTAATTCTCCACCGCTTAAAACATAATCACCAACACTTATTTCTTTTGTAATAAGATGTTCTCTTACGCGTTCAACTATTCCCTTATAATGCCCGCACAAAATAATTATATTTTAAAGTAAGGATAATTTATTACATAAATTTTGGTTAAGCACTTCGCCATCAGGACTCATATATATTACCTCATCATAATGGTGTTTACTTTTTAAATCATTTATGCATTTATCTATTGGTTCTATCATTAACACCATGCCTGCTCCTCCTCCAAAGGCATAATCGTCTATTTGTTTTTGTTTATTTTCAATAGCATAATTGCGTAAATTAATTAAATTAATTTGTGCTAAATTTTTGTCTTGAGCTCTTTTTAAAATGGAGTGATTAAATGCACTGTGCATTAATTCCGGAACTGCGCTAATAATATCTATCTTCATAATTATGCAGATTGTAATTCTAAAACTGTAATTTCTGGCCAAATACCTAATCGACCTGGATAACCTAAAAAACCTAAGCCTCTGTTTACATAAAGATATTGTTCGCCATCTTTATATAAACCTGCCCAGTTTTTATATAAATATTTTACTGGGCTCCATTTAATATTTGGAATTTCAATTCCAAATTGCATACCATGAGTGTGCCCACTTAATGTTAGGTCAATATCTTTATACTCCGAAATTACTTGAATATCCCAATGGCTTGGATCGTGGCTCATAAGGATTTTAAAAGGATACTCTTCCGTATTAGCGTGAGCTAAGTGCATTTTACCATATTTAGGAAAATGCCCTTTGCCTCCCCAATTTTCAATACCTAAAAGAGCTATTTTACTCTCTCCTCTTTTAATTGCAACGTGTTCGTTCATTAATAAACGCCAACCGCATTTTTTTTGAATTTCTTTTAATTTTTCTAAATTTTTTTCTTTTTCCCCATCTGGCCATTGAACATAATCACCATAATCATGATTGCCTAATACTGAATAAACACCACATGGAGCATTTAACTTTGCATAAATAGATTCAAAACCTATTGTTTCATCTGCCCTATTATTAACTAAATCTCCCGTAAATAAAATTAAATCCGCTTTTTGTTGCATCACAATTTCAAAAGCGTGTTCAAGCGCGTTAGTATTAAAAAAACTACCTGTATGAATATCGCTTATTTGAACTATTTTAAATCCGTTAAATTCAGCAGGCAATTTATTAGATTTAATTTTTGCATGATGAACTCTATATTTGTATGCTCCTCTAATTATACCATAAATAAACCCTATGGCAGGAACCACAGCAAAGCCTACGGCAAGTTGACTAAAAAATTTTATTCTGCTAATTTTAACCGAATCTCCATTTATATCAACACTTGTACTTGTTATCAATTGGAAAATCCATCTAATTACTCTGTACAAGTCGTCTAAAATTAAAAACACACAACCCAACAGTTTACATACCAATAAAATTAATGCAATTGCTGAAACAACTCTAAACCAATCAGCCCATTGAGTGGGGTGGTAAAACATTCCTATTAGCGGAAAAATTAAACTAAAAACTATTAATGAGTAGTTAATGGTTAAAATTATTTGTTTGCTTTTGGGATTAAAACCAGCTACAAAGCCTTTTATAGCTTGATAAAAATATAATTCAATAATTACTATAAAAAGAAAAAAAAGAAAAAATCTAAAGGAGTCCCACATTTTATTTTTATTTTATAATGTAAAAAACATTAACCCGTTTTAAGCGCTAAAATTAATTAAATATTAAATGTGCTATTTACAGAGAGATGTTAATTATTTGCAAAATTGAATTATAATGTGTTTACTGTTTATCTTTATTTTTAAATCATGAGTAAAATTAAAGTCGGTATTTTTTTTGGTGGTCGTTCAAAGGAACGCGAAATCTCTTTTGCTGGAGGAAGAACTGTTTATGACAATTTAAACAAATCATTTTTTGATGCAATTCCTCTATTTGTTGATTCGTTTGGTAACTTTATTTTACTGGATTGGAATTTTGTGTATAAGGGAACGGTAAGAGATTTTTATCCTCCTGTTGAATTTATACCTTCATCTAACATTGATTTTCAATATTATGCCGAGAACTTAGGTAACTTAACATTAGCTGAGCAAAATGATTTAATCTCTAAAATTGGGAAAAAAGTACAATTAACTGATTTAGCCAACTTAATTGATTTTGCTTTTTTAGCATTACACGGCCCTTATGGTGAAGATGGTAGAATACAAGGTTTATTAGAATACATTGGTATTCCATACTCTGGAAGTGGTATTTTACCCAGCTCAATAGGTATTGATAAAAGCATTCAAAAAAAATTAATGATAAATGCAGGATTTAATAGTCCTAATTATTTTACAATTGACAGAGCAGATTGGATTAATGGAAAAGCAAAAAATTATTGGCAAAAAGCAAAATCAGAAATTGGATTTCCTATTGTAATTAAACCGGCTAATCAAGGCTCTTCAATTGGTATTTCAATAATTAATAACGATGACGAGCTTTTATTTATGGGAGCTGTAGAAAAAGCATTCTTTACAAAGTGGTTAGATTGCAGCGTTTGGAAAAAATTATCATAAAAAGAAAAAATTGAGTTTGTAAAAAATTTATCAGACATTAGAGAAAGCATTGGCATGCCATTAAAAATTAGTTTAAAATTAAGTGGTATTACTGGTGATGATGTAATTTTATATAACCCATACGATTTAATTTTATTTTTAAACAACAATTGTAATTCTACAGATGGTTTTGTATTAGAAGCATTAGATGGAGAATGTACTGTTATTGTTGAACAATTTATTGAAGGGAAAGAATTTTCGTGCATTGTACTAGAAGATACAGACTCTGATGGATTAGTAATTGCATTGCCACCTACAGAAATTAGAAAAGGTAAAGAATTATTTGATTATAGAAGTAAATATTTACCGGGCTTATCACGTAAAATTACGCCCATTGAAGTTGAAGATAAACACATTAATTCTATTAGAGTTGAGTGCGAACGACTTTTTACAGAACTTTGTTTTGATGTATATGCCCGTATAGATGGCTTTTTAGGAGTTGACGGAAAAGTTTATTTAAACGATCCAAACACAACTTCCGGCATGATGCCATCTTCTTTCTTTTTTCATCAAGCTGCTGAAATAGGTTTAACCCCTTCGCAGTTTTTAACCTATATCATTCGCACTTCACTAAGTAAACGAATTAAAAACGCTAAAGGTGATGTTTTATTTATTTCATTACTAAGTAAACTAGATCTTTTAATTAAAAATGATAAAAATGAGTCAAACAAAAAAATTCCGGTTGCAGTAATATTAGGAGGCTATTCATCAGAAAGACATATTTCAGTTGAAAGTGGTAGAAATATTTTTGAGAAATTAGCTTCATCAGAAAAATACGCACCAATTCCAGTTTTTTTAACCGGTAATAGCAACAATCATTTAATGTATCAATTACCCATAAATGTATTATTAAAAGACAATGCTGATGATATAAATGAAAAAATAAATAATTGGAAAATTCATCCTATAGTAAAAATAATTATTGATAAATGTAAAGTTATAACCGAAAAATATGGCTCATCAAATAAATTAATTGCTCCCAAAGTTTTAAGTTACGAAACATTAGCAAAAGAAGTAAAACAAGTTTTTATAGCTCTGCATGGTAGGCCAGGAGAAGATGGGGCAGTACAAGAACAATTAGAAAAAGTAAACTTATCTTATAATGGTTCGGGTAAAGAAAGCTCAACCATAACAATTGACAAATATACGACAAACGAAATATTAAGTAAAAATGGATTTTTAGTTGCTAAACATTGTTTAATTACAATTGATGAATGGAATGATAATAAAGATCAAATTAAACAAAAATTACAAAACAGTTTTGCATATCCGCTTATAGCTAAACCTGTAGATGATGGCTGTAGTAGTGCTGTTAAACTAATTAAAAATTTTGAAGAGTTTGATGCTTTTGCAACACTAATGTTTAGAAACACTCAAGAGTTAAATCCAAAAGCAGCTAATCTTTTACATATAAAAGACAAAGAAGAGTTTCCTCAAAAACAAGTAATTTTAGTTGAAGAATTAATAAGTAAAAATGGCGCTAAACATTTTTTAGAAATTACTGGTGGTATGTTAACTAAATATAACACTAATGGAGAGTTAGAATATGAGGTGTTTGAAGCCTCTGAAGCTCTTGCAAGTGGAGAAATATTAAGTTTAGAAGAAAAGTTTTTAGCAGGACAAGGACAAAACATTACTCCCGCTCGATATTCAAGAAATGAAAAAGAAAGACAAATAATTTCAAATAAAGTAAAACAAATATTAGGTGATGCAGCTAAAGTTTTAAATATTGTTGGTTACTGTAGAATAGATGCTTTTGTAAGAATTTTTGAAGACACAAAAGTTGAGGTTATATTTATTGAAGTGAATTCGTTACCAGGCATGACTCCTGCAACTTGTATTTACCATCAAGCAGCCATAAACGGTTATAAACCTTATAATTTTATTGATAGCATTTTAGATTTTGGTTTAAAACGCAAAGAATATATACATAATTAAAGTAAACTAAAACATAACTCTTTTAAAAAAACGAAATTATACGTTTTACTATTTTTTTATTGTGTTGCCCAGAATACTAACAAGTAAAAAACAACAAAAACTAAGTTATAACTTAATATTTTTAATAGAAAACAGTAAAAATTAATCTCTATTTATTAATTTTGTTAATATGATTGTAATTACAGGAGCCGCAGGATTTATAGCAAGTTGTTTAATTGCTAAATTAAACGAAAATAATATTACCGATTTAATATTAGTTGACGATTTTAGTTTTGAGAAAAAAACTAAAAATTTTGAAACTAAAAAATTTTTAAAAAAAATAGAACGGTTAGATTTTTTAAATTGGTTTAAAGAAAATTATTCTCAAGTTAACTATGTACTTCACATAGGCGCAAGAACAGATACAACCGAAAAAAATCAATCCGTATTAAATGAACTTAATTTAAATTACACTAAAACTATTTGGTCTATTTGTACTACAAATAACATTCCTTTAATGTATGCCTCTAGTGCGGCAACATATGGTTTAGGGGAAAATGGATACGACGACGATGAAACTAAAATAGATTTACTTAAACCATTAAATTTATACGGCGAAAGCAAAAACGATTTTGATAAATGGGCAATAAAACAAAACGCTCAACCTAATAAATGGCATGGGTTAAAATTTTTTAATGTTTATGGCCCAAATGAATACCATAAAGGACGAATGGCTTCCGTTATATTTCATTCGTTTAATCAAATTAAAGAAAACAATAAAATAAAATTATTTCGTTCGCATAACCCTAACTATAAAGATGGAGGGCAACTTAGAGATTTTGTTTATGTAAAAGATGTTGTAAATGTTATTTGGTATTTAATTAATACAAATGTAAAAAATGGTATTTACAATTTAGGAAGCGGTAAAGCGCGGTCTTTTAACGATTTAGCAATTGCAACATTTAAAACATTAAATAAACAACCAATTATAGAGTTTATAGACACCCCTTTAGATATTAGAGATAAATATCAATATTTTACCGAAGCAAATATGAGTAAATTAATTAATACTGGCTACTCACAAAAATTTACAAGTTTAGAAGACGGGGTACATGACTACATAACAAATTATTTAAACAAAAACAGTATTTTATAAATGAAAAAATTTAGTTTAATAGTTTTTATTTTGATGTTTAAATTTTATTATGCCCAGGTAAATACATGCCAACATAATAAATTAGCAGCTTCATCTCCAAGTTTATATTATAGCATAGAAAATAAACGAAGTGATACTTTTAATATATTTAAATACATCATTGATGTTGAGTTAGGAACAACTTCAAATAAATTTATTGCAGGAAACACAACTATTAAATTTGCTCCTAAACTAAACAACACCAATTTTATTAGATTAGATTTATTAAAATTAATTGTAGATTCTATTAAAGAAGGGAATACAACTTTAACCTACACTTATAACGACACTGTTTTAAAAATTAATTTTAGTTCTACTAAAAACATAAACGATACAAGTTTTTTTAAAGTATATTATCATGGCTTACCTCAAACAGATGTTAGTACATTTGGTGGTTTTTACTTTAATAATACTCAAAACGCAGAATATGCCTACAATATAGGCGTAGGATTTAATGCAAAACCACATAATTTTGGTAGAGTGTGGTTCCCTTGTTTTGATAATTTTGTTGAACGAAGTTTGTTTGATTTTAAAATAACAAGCGATAGTGCAAGGAGAGCATTTTGTAACGGCGAACTTATTTCTGATGTTACATTTACAAATAAACGAACTAGGCGTTGGTATTTAAATAAAGAAATTCCTACTTATTTAGCTTGCGTTGCTTTAGCAAAATATAATCAAGTAAATTGGAGTGTAAATACACTAAGCGGAATTAAACCAATAACTTTAGTTGCAGTTGGTTCAGATACCTCAGCAATGAAAGCAGGTTTTGTAAACTTACCAAATTGTATTGCGGGTTTTGAAAATTATTTTGGTCCTTATGTTTGGAATAAAATCGGTTATTATTCTGTACCATTTAATGCTGGAGCAATGGAACATGTAACCGCAATTGCTTACCCAAAAGTAGCTCTTGGTAATTTAGGCTATGAAAGTGAGTTAATGGCACATGAATTAGGGCATCATTGGTGGGGAGATTTAATAACTTGTGAAACTCAAGAAGATATGTGGATTAATGAAGGTATGGCGAGTTATGCCAGTTACCTTTTTTTAGAATGGAAATATGGTAAAAATTCGTACTTAAATACATACAAATCTGTTCATGATGAGTTAATTCATATATTACATAAATAAGAAAATAATTTTAGAGCAGTTTCAGGTGTGCCTCATAATTTAACTTATGGCGATCATGTATATAAAAAAGGGGCAGACATTGCACATACGCTTAGAAGTTACATGGGCGATACTGCATTTTTTAATGCTTGTAAATATGTAATGGCTAACAATGCCTATAAAAGCATTAATAGCTTAGAATTAAGAGACCAATTTCAAATTTCTAGTGGGCAAAATTTAATTCCTTTTTTTAATAATTGGGTGCTAAATGGAGGTTGGAGCCATTTTAGTATAGATAGTATTAAATATGCAACAAATGGGAGCAATTACGACGCCTCCGTTTATGTAAAACAGAAATTACTTGGTGCTCCTGCATTACATACCGGAGTACCATTAGAAATAAGTTTTTTTAAACCTGATTGGACAAGAGAAATTAAAAAAATAATTGTAAATGGTGCAACAACAACCTTTACATGCTCGTTAAATTTTTTACCACAATTTTCTATAATTAATTTTGATGCTAAAATTGGAGACGCCACAACAACAGAATTTAAAACTATTAAAACTCCTGGGTTAAATTCTTTTAGTTTAGCTAAAGTAACTTTAAGTGTTACTAATGTTGGCATTGATAGTAGTTTTGTTCACATTACACATAATTATGTTGCACCAGATGCTTTTACATCCAACCCTCAAGGACATAAATTAAGTAACCAACATTATTGGAGTGTTGATGGAAAATTAACTAACGGTTTTAAGAGTTACGCAACTTTTTCTTTTGACGGAAATAAGTCAATAAGCGGAACAAATTCATACATGGATACATTATTAACTATTATAAACTCTGATAGTATAGCGTTATTTTATCGTCCAAATACTAAATCAAATTGGGTTTGGCAAAAACATGCAACTAAAATAATTGGCTCTTTAAAAACAGGATATATAAAACTAGATACTTTAAAATTAGGGCAATATTGTTTTGGAAACTTAGGCGACACAACATTACTTGCTGTTAAAAAACAAATTAAAACTAACACCATTCAAACATTTCCAAACCCAGCACACAAAACTATTACCATATTAGTTAACGAGGCTGATTTATTACCTTTACAATTAAAAATAAGTAACAGTGAGGGACAGCTAATAGAGAAAACTTACATCACAACAGAAAAACAAAAAATTAATTTAAAAAATAATTCTACAGGATTATATTTAATGGAGTTTTTAAATACAATAAATGAAACTATTTTAATTAAGAAATTAGTTATAGAATAAACTTATTTTATTAATTTCATTTCGTTTAATAAGTGCCCTGCTCCAGCGTATTTATCAACAATCCAAAGCGTAAATCTTATATCTAAGATAATGTTTCTGCAAAAATCTGGGTTATACATAATATCACTCATTGTACCTTCCCAATTTCTGTCAAAATTTGTTCCTATTAATTCCCCGTTTGCATTTAAAACAGGGCTTCCACTATTACCACCGGTTGTGTGATTACTTGCAATAAAGGCAACGTGTAATTTCCCGTCTTTATCTACATAATTTCCAAAATCTTTTTTAGCATACAATTCTAATAACCTTGGTTTAACATAAAAATCTTCTGCTCCGGTTTTGTTTTTTTCAACTATCCCATCTATAGTTGTATAATGTAAATTTTGCAAACCGTCTTTTGGGCTATAATCACTAACTTTACCATAAGCAACTCTTAAGGTTCCGTTTGCATCTGGGTAAAATTTTTTGTTTTTCATAGTTTCTTTTAATCCTTTTACATAGTCTTTTTGGAGTTCATTAATTTGAACATCGTAATATGAAATTTGAGGGATAACTGTTTTTTGGTAATGTTTTAAAACATCAACTGCAATTAAATACAAGGGGTCTCTTTGGTATAAACTTGCATTTTTTTCATAATCATTAAACATTTGTAATGCTTTATCATTATCAACAAACGATGAGTTATTATATAAAAAATTGGCCATGGCTAAATAATTATTTTTGTATGTATTATATAGCGAATCTAAAAGGCGTGGTCTTAAAGCTGATTCAATTTCTTTATCATAAATTTCTAACATTGCAACACATAATTCTTTATCAATTTGTTTTCTGAAATTTTTAAATGGTATTATTTTTTTTGCTTCATTTAATACACTTTCAAAATTATTTACAGTTCCTAATTCTTTTTTCTTTAATTCTGTTTGTAACGCTAGGCCCGTGTTGGCCGCATATTTAAAAGCATCAATACCCCATAAACATTCAGTAAAAAAATCAAATTGTTTGCTTAATGGAGCGTATTCTTTATAAACCTCATTAAATTCATTAAATAATTTAGTGTACTTTTCTTTTTGTACTTTATTTGAGTTTAAGCTATTTAAAAAATCATTTTCAAATTGTTTTTTCTTCTCTACAGCATTTGATTTTTGTAAGCCTATCATTTCTCCTAGCCATTTTTTATAATAATTAGCAACACTAGCGTATTTTGTAGCGTACATTAATTTAACGGTATCATTATTTTTCATATAATGCTCCATTATATTTAATCGTTTTTCTCTTAAATTAACTTTTATAGGATCTTGCTGTTTCATTAATAATTCTACAGCATAAGAGGTTAAATATTCTTGCGTTCTTCCGGGGAAACCGTAAACCATTGTAAAATCACCTTTTTTAGTGCCTTTTAAATTTATAGGGAAAGAATATTTAGGGGTGTATGGCACATTATCTTCGTTATATTCTGCTGGTTTATTATTTTTATCGGCATAAATTCTAAACATGCTAAAATCAGCATTGTGTCTTGGCCATACCCAATTATCTGTTTCTGCGCCAAATTTTCCAATGCTTTCTGGTGGTGCTCCTACTAACCTAATATCTTTGTATGTTTCTGTAGTAAACATATAGTATTCATTTCCGTAAAAAAATGGCCTGATAAACACATCATACCCAGAAGTTATTTTTGTTTCAGTTTCCAAAATTTTTATTTTAGCTTTAATTGCAGAGTCAATTTGGTTTTCATTAAAACCAGGATTTAATTCTGAGGTTATTTTAGATGTAACATCATCTATGCGTTTAATAAATGTTACTGTTAATCCTTTGCATATTAATTCTTCTTTATTATTCATTGCCCAATACCCATTTTTTAAATAATCGTTTTGAACAGAACTTAAAGCCACAATGTTACTATAACCACAATGATGGTTTGTTAATATTAACCCTTTATTAGAAATAATTTCAGCGGTACATCCTCCTCCAAAAATAACAACAGCATCTTTCATACTAGCTTTATTAATATCATAAATTTGGCTGGCTGTTAATTTAAATCCGTTTTTTTTCATGTCGGAAATATTTAACGCTTGAATTAATTGTGGTAACCACATTCCTTCATCAGCAATTGATTGTGTAGTTTTAATAAGTATAAAAAACACTAAAATTATTTTTTTCATTTTATTTTGTTTTAATTAATCCAGCCATAACCATGGCATTATTTTTTATTGCGCTATCTAAGCTAATTTTATTTAATTGGCTAAATTTAGTTGCTTTTTTAAGTAATATGGGAGTTTCTCTAATTTGTTTAGCAAATTCTTGTATTTGTTTAAAATTATTAATTCGGGCATAATACGTTACTGGAGATGTGTAAAGTTCATAAGCATCTTGTATAAAATTATTACCAAATTTAGGTAAATTGCCATCACTATACATTAATACAATAACTTGATTGCTTTCAATTTCGCTTTTTAGATCTAATTCCCAAGCTTCTACTTTTTCGCCTTGTTTTGGAGATGGAATAACTTTGTTGTTATAGTACCAAAACTGTCCATTTCCAAAACTATTTTGTAAAATTTGCATATAAACCTGATCGTAAAAATAACTATCCGAAATAGTTAAAACTCTTACATTGTTTTTTGTACTGTCTTGCTCCCACTCTATTTGAGGATATGCCAATTTCATTCCTTGAGGGGGATTAAATTTTAAGTTCATACTGTTAAGTACATCTGCATCTCTACTTCTTGATGAGTCAACTACATCTATAGTTTTCCAAAAAATATGTGGCATTGGTTTATTATGAAGTTTTTCAATATGTTTTATTAATGTATCTGTTGCAATACAAGCACCATAATAACTCCAATGGTGTCCGAATTTTGGAAATAGTGGGTACGGTGTGGTTGATTTTAATTTTTCAAAATACCCTAATAAATCTAAATAATTTATTTTTTGTTTTTTACTGTTTAAAACAAACTGGTTATAATTAGTTGTTTTAAAAGGATGCACGTATTTGTCTTGTATAAACTCTTTACAGTAGGATCCTTTACCCGGAGCATAAACTAAAAGTAAGTCTATATTTTTTTGTTTAAGAGTGTCTTGTAATATTTTTGCTTTTTTAAGTAATTCTGTTACTTCAGACTCAGGAATTAAATCATCACCAAAGGCAGAAAAAATATAAGATTCGCTAAACACATAATTTTCTTTACCAGACACAAAACTATTAACTCTTAATTGATTAAAAAATTTATAATAAAACTGGTTATTCCAACGAACCATACTTTCTTTAAAAGCCCAATGGTCAGAATTGTAATCTTCGCGTTCTTCTTGATAAGTTCCATCAAGCCAAGTTTCACGAGAAACAATAGGTTTAACATCACTTACTACAATACCTGTTAAATTAGGTTTGTTTTCTTTTTTAGTAATTGTAGCAATAAAAGGGATTATTAGAGCCACAAACGCAACTATTACAGGTAATGAATATGTTTTTTGTTGATTAATATTTAAAATCTAAAATAAATAAATGGGTTAAAATTAAGTGCGCTAATAAAGCTTAAAGAAATATAATACAAAGTTATTGCTCCAATAACCAAAGGCCATGTGTATTTAGTATTTACTGGTAAATTGTAAACTGTAGCTTGAATTTTTTGCGTTAAACTAGTAATAGTAAAAAACGAAAAAATAAACGCTAGAATTATCATAAAAACAAAATCATTATTTAGCGTGAATTTTCCATCGAGAAAATTAAACGAAAACATTTGTTTTAAACAATGCGTTGCTATTTCAATATTTTCGTTTCTAAACAACACCCAACCACAAACTACTACGATAAATGTAAAAGGTATAGCTATAATTTTAGTAGCTTTTTGTAAAAAAGTTAATAAAAACATTCTATCTAAAATCAAGAAAGCACCATGAAAAATGCCCCATAAAATAAAATTCCAACTAGCGCCATGCCATAATCCGCTTAATACAAACACAATGGCTAAATTTCGATACAATAAATTGTTTGAGCCTTTATTTCCTCCTAAAGGTATAAATAAATAATTTTTCATCCATGCGCCAAGCGTAATATGCCAACGACGCCAAAACTCTGTTATACTAGCTGATGTATAAGGATTATTAAAATTTTCTGGCAAATTAAATCCAAAAATTCTTCCTAATCCAATTGCCATATCACTGTATCCACTAAAATCAAAATAAATTTGAAACGTATATGCTAAAGCCCCAACCCAAGCGGCAGAGGTGTCAATTTCATTTACATTTAAATTGTAAACAGAATCTGCCTGCATACCAAGTGTATTTGCTAATATGCATTTTTTAGTTAAGCCTAAACAAAATAATACAAAACCACTTATTTTATAATTACTTGTATAATTTATTTCTCTGTTTGTAATTTGATTTGCAATATCATGATAACGAACAATTGGGCCCGCAATTAATTTTGGAAAAAACAAAATGTAAGTTTGGTAATGCCAGAAATTTTTTAAAGGGGTGTGTATTCCTCTATAAACATCAACTATGTATGTTATACTTTCAAAAGTGTAAAACGAAATGCCAACAGGCAACACTATAGCTAACCACTTAATATTTAAACCAGTTACTGCATTAAAATTTTCAATAAAAAATCCACAGTATTTAAAATAAAACAATAATCCTAAATTGATTAAAAGTGAAATTATTAAAAACTTTCTTTTTTTCTTTTTTTCTTTTTGTTGATGCATTGCTTTCACAAGTAAAAAATCAACAATTGTTGTTGCAAGAATTACAAAAATAAATTTTGGTCCCCCCCAACTATAAAAATAAATACTTACAAGTAATAATATCCCATTTTTAAATTTATGAGGAACTAAATGGTATAGTAAAATTATAACAGGTAAAAAATAAATTAAAAATGTAATACTGCTAAATACCATTAACGTTTATTGGGTTACAAAAATAAAATTTTTAACCAATTTAATCGAATTTTAATGTTTTTATTGGTGTTAATTTACTTATTATAATTGTTGGAAATAAAAGCATTAGTAAACAAGTTAAAAATGTGCCAATATTTAAAATTAAAATTAACCACCAATTAAATTGAATTGCTACAAAATCAACATAATACACATTGCTGTTTAATTTTATTAGTTTAAAATAATATTGCAAAAAACACAAACCTAGCCCTATTAAATTGCCCCAAAACATCCCTTTAATTGTAAGCTTTAAACTAACAATTATAAATATTTTTCTTACACTAACATTAGGCATACCAAGCGCTTTAATTAAGCCAATCATATTTGTACGTTCTAAAATTAAAATAAGCAATGCGGTAATCATATTTATTGTGGCAACAATTACCATTAAAACTATTACAATAATGCCATTAACATCAAGTTTATCTAACCAAATAAAAATATTAGCATATATTTGTGTTACGTTAGCAACACTGTAATTATACCCAAAAAATTCTTGTAAACTTTCAGTGTTTTGTGTTAAATTTTTATAGTTATTTATTTTAATTTCGTAGGCTCCTACTTGGTTGTTAGACCAATAATTTATTTTTTGAATTTGTTTTAAATCAGCAAAAATTAAGCTTTCATCAAAATCGGAAAAACTATTTTTAAAAATACCAACGGGTTTAAAAACTCTCGTTCTTTGTTCAGATTTTTGGATATTAGCATTAAGCGTACTATCATAAACCAGTTTTTGAACTATAAAATAAACAGAAAATTTTTGATTTAATTTAATTTGTAATTTGTTAGCTAAAGATTCGCTTAATAAAACATCTGAACTAATGGTATTTGGGTTGTATTTAGGTATTTCTCCTTCAATTAAATTTGTGTTTATAAATTTATAATCATAATTATTATCAACGCCTTTAATTATAATTCCCTCGTTTGCGTTTTTAGTTTTTAAAATAGCGCTTTTAATTGTTACGGCTTGAAGATGTTTAATGTATTGTAAATTTTTAATTTTACTTAAAGTGTCGTTTGAAATTACAATAGGGTCTGGTTCGTTACTTGAATTAATATTAACATTGCTTATGATAATATGAGACGTTAAATCTGTAATTTTGCTAATAATTTCATTTTTAAACCCTAACACAATACCAAGCGTTAGTATCATAACTACCACACCAATAACAACACCTAAAACCCCTATTTTTACTATTGGTTTACTTATACTATTGTTTGCTTTACTAGAATTGGTAATTTTATCTGCAATTATTTTTTCAACGCTCAAATTATGATTATTTTAAAAAGTAAAAATACTAAAATGATTGTCTTAAATATATTATTTACTTTAATATTTTATAGATATAGTGCACAAACTTGTGTTTTAAATTATACTTCCGTTACTACAGGAGCGCAGCAGTTTGAAAAATATTTGCCTTTATTAAAAAATAAAAAAGTAGCTGTTTTAACCAACGTAAGTGGAGTTGTTAATAATACTACACTTGTAGATACATTATTAGCTTTAAAAATAAATGTGGTTAAAGTTTTTGGTCCTGAGCATGGGTTTAGGGGTAAAACAGAAGCAGGTGATAAAGTTGCTAATGATTTTGATCCAAAAACTGGTTTACCAATTATATCCCTTTACGGAAAAAATAAAAAACCAACACCTGAGCAATTAAATAATGTTGATGTTATAATATTTGATATACAAGATGTAGGCGTAAGGTTTTATACATATATATCAACAATGTGTTATGCCATGGAGGCTTGTGCTGAATTAAATAAAGAATTTATTGTTTTAGATAGACCTAACCCAAATGGTTTTTATATTGATGGCCCCGTGCTTCAAAATAAATACAAAGGGTTTTTAGGATTACACAATGTACCTATTGTTTATGGATTAACTATTGGTGAATATGCCAACATGACAAATAAAGAGGGTTGGTTAAAAAATAAAGTTAAATGTAATTTAACCGTTATTCCTTTAATAAATTACAAACGAAATTGTAGTTATGATCTCCCTATTCCGCCATCACCTAATTTACCCAATATAAACTCTATTTTATTATACCCTTCTTTAGGTTTGTTTGAAGGAACTAAAACAAGTGTTGGTCGTGGTACAAAATTTCCATTTCAAGTAATTGGTATAACTAAATTTATTGCAAATACTTATACGTTTATTCCACAAGCAAATGATTTAACAAATAATCCTAAATATAATAATAGTGTTTGTTATGGTTTTAATTTAAGTGATGATGTATATCTTAAAAATCATCCCAAAACAATAGAATTAAATTGGTTAATACAAATGGCAAAATTTAATAATAGTAAAGATTTTTTTGATAAAAATTTTAACTACCATTCGGGAAATGATACCTTACAAAAACAGATTAATTCAAATCAATCTGAAAAAAAAATAAGAAAAAGTTGGGATAAAGATCTCATTAATTATAAAAAAATTAGAGTTAACTATTTATTGTATCCAGATTTTTAATTTAAAATAAAAACAATTAAGATTAATGTTATTCAAAATCTAAATAGGGTAATAGTTTTATATACACCTCTTCATCTATCACTATTGCTTTAATTTTATCAGGGGTAATTCCTTCTTTTTTTCGTAAATTCATTATTTCTTTTGTCTGTTCGTAGGAAATGTATGGGTGTTGATTTATTGTTTTAAAATCATCTTTATTTAAATTAATCTTTACAATTTCTTTTGTTTTAATTTCAATATTTTGTTCAATTGCACTATACATAAGGTTTGTAAAACCATACACTTCAAGTAATTGGTTTTTATTTATAAACCCACCTAATAAAGTGCGGTACTTTATAATTCTTTTTGCAAATGCTGGGCCAATTCCTTTAAGGTTAATTAAACTAATACTATCTGCACTATTTAAGTCTATAGTTTTCGTATCAATTATTTTATTACTTGTAATTGTATTACTATTTGTACTTTTTAATTTTTCTTCAATTACAATGTATTCTTCTAATCTATTATATAAAAAATCTGTTACACCATATATTTTTTTTAAATCTTCTTTTTTCTTAAATACAAATCCGCTTGTTCTATATTTTATAAATGTTTTAGCTGTTTTATTTTTAAAGCCTAATTTTAAAAGTTGCTCATAGGTAACATTATTGGGGTTAAATGCAAATAAAATTTGATTATTATAATTTACCGAAAATTTATTGTCTTGTTTTGATTTATAATTTTCTATCAACTTAGTTTCAATTTCAGGTAAATTACTAACTATAATAGTTGAAGGTTTTACAAAAAAATTAATATTTAATCTAATAATAAGTAAAACTACAATTATACAGAGTAAAACGTATAAGCCAATACGTTGTTGTTTATTAAATCCAAAATAATTTGTAAAAATTTTATACCACACGGTTGTTGCGTTTAAAAAAATAAAAAACAGGAATACCTAAAAAAATAATTAACAATCCTAAACCGCAATTTGCTGTTTTATACCATAACAAATCTATACAAATTAATGTGGTTAAAACAATATAAATTCCAGGTATAATAGGATATCCCCATGCTTTGTATGGTCTATTTAAATTAGGTTTCTTTTTTCTTAAAACAAATAAAGCAATAATTGTTATTATATAAAATAACAATGAAGAAAAAGTACAATAATCTAGTAAGCTGCCATAAGAACCGCTTAAACAAAGTAAAGAAGCCCAAACACCCTGAAGTTTAATGGCATTAATTGGTGTTTTATGTTTGTTTTGTTTATTACATGTTTTAAAAAATAATTGATGATTAGCCATACTTTCAAACAATCTAGCTCCCGCTAATATTAAACCGTTATTACAACCAAAAGTTGAAATCATAATAAGTGCCGCCAATATATATTTTGCGGTATCTCCAAAAACAACAGATAAAGCAGCAGTTGCTACACGATCATTTTCAGCAAACGCAATCCCTTGTTGTAAAACACTTGTTGCAGAAAAATCGCCAGATACAGGTAATAAACATAAATAAGCAAAATTAGCTAACACATAAAGTATTGTAACTATTAACACACCAAAAAATAAACCTAGTGGTAAATTACGCTCTGGTTTTTTTATATCACCTGCAATAAAAGTAACATTGTTCCAGGCATCGCTGCTAAATAATGAACCAATCATTGCTACTCCAATTGCAGAAGCAAGTGTTAAGCCCGAAATACTTTGTTTTTTCCAGAAATTTTCAGTTCCTTCAATAGAAATATTTTTCCAAGAATAAGCATCCCACATACTAGATAAATTTTCTATTAAAACATTACTGTTAAATGCTGCATAAAATCCAATTGCTATTAATCCAAACAAGGCTATTAATTTTGCTGTTGTAAATATTGTTTGTATTAGTTTTCCTTTATTTATCCCTAATGTATTTATATAACTTAATAAAAATATAATTGCCACAGCTAAAAGTTGAGATGAGTTTATTTGTAAAAATCCTATCTTAAAAACAGTATTCCCTTCATTAAAAAAAGGGAAAAAAACTCCTGTAAATTTTGCAAATGCCATTGCAACTGCTGCAATAACTGCTGTTTGAATTACCATAAAAACGGTCCAACCATATAAAAAGGCTAAAAAACTTCCAAAGGCTTCTTTTATAAACACAAATTGCCCTCCTGCTTTAGGTAACATAGCTGCCAACTCTCCATAACTTAAAGCAGCAAACAATGTAATTAATCCGCTTAATACCCAAACAACAATTAACCAACCTGCCGAACCTACATTTCTTGAAATATCTGCACTTACAATAAAAACTCCAGAACCTATCATACTGCCTGAAACTAACATTATGGTATGAAATAAATTAAAACTAGGTTTTTGGCTCATGTTTTTATAACAGTTAATAATCTAAAAATACAAACTTTATTTTATTGTAAAGTTATTAGGTTACCTTTTTTTATTCTGTGTATCAATTAATAAATCCAAAACCATGAACAGTTTATTTAATTGTTCTAATAAGCCTAAGAGGTTTGTTAGACGTAACCTTGTATTAATTTTAACTACAGTAATATTAAACTTTTTGTATAGTTGTAGTGATGCTAGTAAAACAACTATTTTATTTAATGAAAAAACAAAAGAAGAAGCAAATGCATTATCTGGCATAATTTCTGAACAAGAACAAACTCCAATTACCGATTCTATTAATGGTGTTGGATATAACTTTGTTAAAACTGCTAGCATGAAGTGTAAAGTAAACAATGTGCTTAAAACCGCACAAACTATTGAAGATATCGTTTTATTAAACGGCGGCTATTTAACTAATAACGAATACACAACCGTTAGTAATTACGAAAATGAGATTCAATTTAAAAAAGATAGTCTTTTAAAAATAATGAATTTTACCCCTCATAGTATTATTACTGCAAAAATCCCAACTCAACTTTTAGATTCTGTTTTGAGAAAAATAATTCCTTTAGCTGAATTTGTAGAATATAAAAAATCAAACGCTAATAATGTAAAATTAGAATTGTTGGCTAACAATTTAATTGTTAAACGTTCTAAAGATGCTATTAAAGATTTAAATAAAACCAACCACAAACAAAAAGTAAAAGAACCTGTTAATTCAGTAGAATATAAATATGAAAAACAAACCCTTTCTGACGAAACACAACTATCAAACATAAACCTAATTGATAAAGTAAATTATAGTCAAATTGATTTGGAGCTATATCAAGATGCAAGCAACTTATCTAAAGTTGTAGCTGTTCCTCCTACAATAAAAGCTTACGCCCCTAATTACGGCTTAAGGCTTGTTAATGCTTTTGTAAACGGTGTAAAAATAATAGGCGAAATTATACTTGGGCTTATAAATTGTTGGGGTATTATTGCCATTTTATTTTTATGTTTTTACATAGTAAACTATTTTTACAAAAAACAAAATAAAAAACAACGTTCGGTCGCTACTAATTAAGTAATACCAATTGTAATTAAAAAATAGTCCAAAGCTATTTTTTAATTTTACAATGGTAATGCCGCCACCAAAAAACTTGATTCTGATAATAGGACTAATTATTAAATCAAAGTGGTATAACACCACTAAAAGGAAACTTATTTTAGTTTAGAAATAAATTTTAATTTATTATTCTTAAACGTTAACACGTTAAACGAAGTAATGTTTCCTTTTATACTTCCATAAACATCATTAATTTGTAGAGCTTTTGCGCCATTATATGTTGCTGCCTGAAGAAGTTGCTCTATTGAAAAAATATTTGTGTGATTTAAAATAGTGTTAATTTCTGAACAAACATCTAAACTGGTATTACTGGCTAAACTATCGGTTCCAATACAAATGTGGCTCATTAATTTTTGAAATGCTTTATAATTTGGTAAACTATTTTCAATATATAAATTGGCATTAGGGCAAAAGCACCAATAAACATTATCATTAGTAAATTCAATATCGGTTTCTTTAGTAAATGTATTATGTACTAAAATGTTTTTTTTATTTTTAAAATAAGGATAATAATAGTTTAAGCTTGATGATTTAGTGTCCTTAAAAAAATTTATTGAAATATTTAAATAATTATATAAATCGTTTATTTTACTGCTTTCTCCATTAAAAAAAAGTGTTTCCTCTTCACTTTCTTGGTTGTGAATTGTGCTAACTATAGGCCCATTATGTTTTTCTATCTGTGAAATTAGCTCTAACGATGTGCTGTATGGCGCATGTGGTGCAACTGATGCTTTTTGTCCATTATTTAAAAATAAATTATGCAGCTTAAGGCCTTCTTTTAAACTATGCTCTGCATGTATTGGATTTAAACCCATTATTTCAATAAAATTATGATAATAAATTTTACTTCTTTTTTTAATAGGTAAACTGTGGCTTGTGTTACAAATATCTCCAACCGCTACAATACCATTTTTATACATTAATTCATCTGCATCAAAAATATGTTTTTCAATTTCGTTTAATGTATATTCATTTCTTTTTTTAATTATGTTTTTAGCAAATTCAATTAAACCAGTATTAACATTAATCTTTTCTTTTAAATGACTAAGTTCTGTATGACAATGAGCGTTAATAAACCCTGGGGCAATAATACCATCAATAATTTCAATTTTATCATTAGGAACTTCTGCTTTACTGGTAATTTCTTTAACTATATTTGATTCGGTTACAATAATGCTATTGGGTTGAAGGAACTTTGTTTGATTAAATATTTTATTTGCACTTAAAAACCTCAACATTATTGTTGTAAAAATACGTTTTTACATTAAAATAATTAATATTTTGCTTTTGTTTTGGTAAATTTGTATTCTAATTTTGAATGTAAAAAAAAACATACGATCATTAAGTTTAATTGAATTAGAATTACTTTTTAAGCAATTAAATCAGCCTGCGTTTAGAGCAAAACAAATATATGATTGGTTGTGGTCTAAAAGAGCTACTTCTTTTGATGAAATGAGTAATATCTCAAAGGAGATTAGATTAATTCTTGAAGAACAATTTACTTTTAATCCGGTAACTGTATCCGAAACACAAATAAGTAACGATGGTACTGTAAAATGCGCAATGAAATTACACGATAATTTTGTTGTTGAAAGTGTTTTAATTCCAAAAGAGAGCAGAATGACGGCTTGCATTAGTAGTCAAGTGGGTTGTAGTTTAACTTGTAAATTTTGCGCTACAGGTAAATTAAAACGCATGCGTAACTTAAACGCCGACGAAATTTTTGACCAGGTTGTTTTAGTTAACGACATTGCAAAAAAATATCACCAAAAACCATTATCCAATATTGTTTACATGGGTATGGGCGAACCTTTATTAAATTATCAAGAAGTTTTAAGCTCAATTGATAAAATTACCTCTCCAAATGGATTAGGAATGTCGCCAAAACGAATAACACTAAGTACAGCCGGTGTTGCCAAAATGATTGTAAAGATGGGTGACGATAAAGTAAAGTTTAATTTAGCGTTGAGTTTACATGCTGCAAACGATGAAAAACGAAATCAAATTATGCCAATAAATGAAACTAATAATTTAAATGTATTGGCTGATGCAATTGCTTACTTTTATTCAAAAACAGGCACGCGTACCACATTTGAATATATAGTATTTAAAGATTTTAACGATAGTTTAAAAGATGCTGAAGAGTTAGCTAATTATTGCAAAAAATTAAAAAGTAAAGTTAATATAATTGAATATAATCCTATAGATGATGGGATGTTCCAACAAACAACAGGTTCACGTTTACGAGCATTTACCGATTACTTAACTACAAACGGTATTATTTGTAATGTTAGAAAAAGTAGAGGTAAAGATATTGATGCCGCTTGTGGGCAATTAGCTAATAAAAACAAATTAGCACAACTAAATTTAAAATAGTAATTTAAACACGCCTTTGAGTAAAACCGTAGATAAAATAAAAGAACCTGTTGCTTTACACATGGATGAGTTTGAAAACAAATTCAAACTTGCTATGAAAAGTAGTGTGCCTTTACTTGATAAAATTACTGCGTATATTGTTAAGCGTAAAGGGAAACAAATACGCCCAATGTTTACTTTTTTAAGCGCTAAATGTTTTGGCCAAATAAACGAAAGCACATACAGAGCCGCAGCTTTAATTGAATTATTACACACTGCAACTTTAGTACATGATGATGTTGTAGATGATAGTAATGAAAGGCGTGGTTTTTTTAGCGTTAATGCTTTATGGAAAAACAAAATTGCAGTATTAATTGGCGACTTTTTATTATCTAAAGGATTATTACTTTCATTAGAAAATGATGATTTTCATTTACTTAAAATTGTTACCAATGCCGTTAGAGAAATGAGCGAGGGAGAATTATTACAAATTGAAAAAGCCCGAAGATTAGATATTAGCGAAGAAATTTATTTTGAAATTATTACCAAAAAAACAGCAACCCTTATTGCTGCTTGTTGTGCTGCCGGAACTGCATCTGTTTGTGAAGATCAAAATAAAATTAATTTAGCTAAAGAATTTGGAACACTTACAGGAATAGCTTTTCAAATAAAAGATGATTTGTTTGATTTTGGAACAGATGACGGAATTGGTAAACCAACAGGTATTGATATTAAAGAAAAAAAAATGACCTTACCTTTAATTTACGCTTTAAATAATTCAACCTGGATAGAAAAAAGAAAAATTATAAATATTATAAAAAATCATAACGAAGAGAGTGAAAAAGTTAACGAAGTAATAAATTTTGTGATTAAAAAAGGTGGGGTTGATTACACTAATAAAGTAATGAATGATTATAAATTAAAAGCTTTAAAAATTTTAAACCAATTTCCTGATTGTGATGCAAAAAAAAGTTTAGAACAATTATTAATATATGCCATTGAACGTAAAAAATAGTATAGTGTTAGTTTGCTCTATATTTGTAGCTTGTCAAACTAATTCTAATAAAGAAAAAGAAATAAATTTTACAGAAAAATCAAAAGTAGATTCTATTTCTAAAATCAATCAAAAAAGAATTGTTGACTCTTTAAAAAAATTAAACCCTTTATTAATTTTACCTCCAGATTCAGAATATACAGGTAATTATGAAGACAACTATAAAAACGGGTTAACAAAATTTAAAGGGCAATACCGTTTTGGCAAAAGGCACGGCATGTGGTTAAGTTTTTTTGATAACGGTTTTAAATGGAGTGAATTGGAATATGATAAAGGGCTTCGTAATGGTGTTAATACCGTTTATTATAATAATGGTAAATTGCGTTACCAAGGGTTTTATAAAAACGATTTGCGTGATAGTATTTGGACTTTTTATGATTCTACCGGAAAAACTGTAAATCAATTAAAATATAGTAAAGATATTGAGGTTAAAAAATAATTAATAGCATAAACCTTTTTTAAAAAAGTATTTATTAATATATTCAAACTAAAGTGTACTTAAGTTATTTAAAATAAGAAATTATGGAAATAAAAAGAGTATTTGATATTTTATCTAAAACAGCAAATAAAGAAGATTTAATTGCTGGAAAACAAAACAAAGTTTGGATTAAACACAGTACAAATGATTTTATTAAACATTCAGATGCCGTTGCTTGTGCCTTAATAAATACGGGTTTAAACAAGGGAGATATTATTGCAATTATGGCAAATAATAGACCTGAGTGGAATTTTGTAGATTATGGTGCACAAAAATGTGGTGTGGTAACTGCTCCTATTTTTCCTACTATTAGTAACGAAGATTTAAAATTTATTTTAAACCATTGTGAAGCAAAAATAATTTTTATCTCTGATAAAAGCGTTTATCAAAAACTAATTGCAATTGAATCAGAATTGCCTCATCTTAAAACCGTAATTAGTTTTGATGAAATTAAAGGTGTAGAAAACTACACTGATTTTATAAAAAACAAAGTGAACAACAGTAATTTTGAAAAGCTAACTAATATACAAGCTGAAATTACAGAAAATGATTTACTTACAATTTTGTACACTAGTGGAACAACAGGCACACCTAAAGGTGTAATGTTATCTCATAAAAATTTAATGAGTAATGTTATTGCATGTCAAAATTATGCTCCTTTTAATAAATCGTGGAAAGCATTAAGTTTTTTACCTTTAAACCATGTGTACGAAAGGTTTTTAAACACCTTATACTTTTACCATAGTGTTAGTGTTTATTACGCCGAAAGTATTGAAACAATTGGCGATAACTGTAGAGAAATTCATCCTCAAATTTTTGTAGCAGTGCCAAGGATTTTCGAAAAAGTTTACGAAAAAATAACAGCAACAGGCGAAAAATTAACAGGGCTTAAGCGTAAAATATTTGATTTAAGTGTTTCGCTAGCTGAAAAGTATGAACCCGATGGTAAAAATGGTGCATGGTACGAATTTAAAAGAAGTATTATTGATAAACTTGTTTATTCTAAATGGCGCGCAGCTATTGGTGGTAACATTTGTTGTATTATAAGTGGTGGTGCGGCAATTAACCCAAGGTTAGAAAGAATATTTACCTGTGCAAGAATTAAAATGTTGCAAGGTTATGGCTTAACCGAAACTTGTGTAGTTGTTTCAGTTAACCGATTAACAAAAGGTGATATGATGTTTGGCACCGTTGGTTTAACGGTAGAAAATGTACAAGTTAAAATTGCCGAAGATGATGGAGAAATTTTAATGAAAGGCCCTAGTTTAATGCTTGGTTATTATAAAAACGAAGAAGCAACAAAAGAAGTCATTGATTCTGAAGGTTGGTTTCATACTGGTGATATTGGGCAATTTATTGATGGAAAATTTTTAAAAATAACTGATCGAAAAAAAGAAATCTTTAAAAATAGTGCCGGAAAATATATTGCACCTTCTTTATTAGAAAACAAAATTAAAGAATGTAGGTATGTTGAACAATGTATGGTTATTGGCGAAGGCGAAAAATTTGTTTCTGCGTTAATTATTCCAAACATTTTAAATTTTAAAGACTTTTGTTCTGCTAATACTATTAGCTATCAAAACACTATGGATTATATTAACTCTCCAGAATTAAAAAATTTAATTAATAATCACATAAAAGAAATTAATACAACTTTAGCGCCACACGAACAATTAAAACGTTGTGAAATTATTAATGCAAGCTGGACAGTTGATGGGGGTGAGATTACACCAAAGTTAAGTTTAAAAAGAAAAGTTATTTTGTCGCGAAATAAAGCTGTAATTGACAAAATTTTTTCGGTTAATTAAGGGCTTAACGGTTTGCCGCTTAGCGAATGACGGGATTATTAAAGCTGAGGTTTATGTAAAGGACAGATGTTTATTTTCGTATAAATGTTTTTACCAAGCGCGCCAAATCGACTTTTATCAAGCTGTTGTTAATGGTTCGTTGTTCTATATTGTTTGTGTCTGAATCCATTATTGTTTTGAGTTTCTCATCAAGATAAGAATTGTCAATTCAGTTGAAAGTCTCCTGTAACAATCCAGTCAGGAATGTAGTCTGATATCACATTACACATTAATGCGTGTTCATGGGCGTAAGCGCACCAACCGAGAAGTAGCAATGGTATAACTGCAACTGGATCTCTATCCTCTGGTTTTTTGATATATATTTTATGATAATTGGATAAGGCAGTAGCAAGCGTCGTGTTAAATGCTTTTTCGTCATTATTCATGATGGCTTGTGTTAAAGCAATACAGGGCAATCCTAACTGCTGAGCCAATAAAGGATTAAGTGTTGCATTTGTCGCTTTGGTTTCCGCTTCAAGTAACAATTGATTCCAGTCGCCAGACTTATTTACAAAAGCAATTATTGCATCCACATAAGCAATATGATACGAATCATAAGAACCGCCCCAATACGATACATCGTAAGCACAAAGGTTTTTCATTGCGTTATGGTCTCGTAATGCCATTGCTGCACCAAAAGTAAGTTGCCATCTTGGTGCGCTATTGTAATAAGAACAGTGTCCTGGCACACTAACTTTTTGGCCATTGAGGGATAGTTCTATCATTTCGTTTTTGCTTACCATTGCTCGTTGGAATAAAGCAACACCCCATTGAGTGATGTTTTGCAAAGCCTCTATGATTTCATTGTTAGAACAGTTTAGTGCTATTCGTAATCCGAGAATACTTGTTGCATTATCAAGGCCAACACCAAGGTTGTTACTTAAATTAGCTATTTTTTGGGGAAGTCGTTGTATTCGTTCTTCAAGAAATTTTAATTCATCCTCAATTTCTGTTTTCTGCCATGCCAGTTGATGGGCTTTGATGTGTATTTTATTCATGTTCATTTAATATGAATGTAACTTTGAAGACAAGTGTTTCTGCCAATTGATTGTATACCTAATGTCCCTCAACATCTCTGTAACTTGTTTGTTCTGATAAAACTGTTGTTTGCATATCATATGCTCGAAGTTGTTTTACAATAATTGTTAACTATACCATTTGCGTATAAATAGAATTTAATTTTTCAGCAACGGTAACTAAACTAAATTCATTAATAAATTTAGTTGCATTAGTTTTATCTATTAACCAAGGATTATTTGCTAAATCAATAATTGCTTTACTTAAGGCTTTTTCATCTTTTGGTGGTATTAAATATCCAAATTCAGAAATAATATGCTCAGTAATGCCTCCACAATTAGTAGTAATTACTGGCTTTAAAAAAGAAACAGATTCGCCAATTACAACACCAAAAGATTCATAATTGCTGAACATAATTAATCCTAAACAATTTTCAAATTCTTTTTTGAGATCTTCTTTTGTTTATATGCCTAAAAAATTTACGCAAGATTGTAAGTTTAATTGTTGAACTAATTGTGTTAAATTTTTATTAGGTATAGCCCCAATAATATTTAAACTAATAGTTGGTTTTTGTTTATAAGAGCTTGCAAATGCATTTAAAATTCCAACTATGTTTTTTTGATCGTCATCTAAGGTTGAAACGTGTATAAAAGTTTGAGCGCTATTAATTGTAGAGTTTGTATTTAAATTAAAGCTTATGATGTTTGGAATAACTTTATAATTTGCGCTTAACCCTTGGTTTTGCATTTCTTTTTTTAATGATTCGCTTACAGGTAATACAAATTTTGCATGGCTTATTATTTTTTTAGTAAAAAATTTCATTAAAAACCCCTTAAATCTACCGTCTTGCGGCATATAGCCTGTCCAACACTCATTTATTACAAGTGGTATTTTATGTTTTTTAGATAAATGTATTGCGCCAAAACCCGCAGGCAAAATTACATTTAGGTGGATAATATCTGGCTTACCAAATTGCTCAACTATTTTTGAATAGCCTAATTCATAAAGCTGATTAGTTTTATTTAATTTACTATACTTTGCAAATAAAGATGTTGATGTGATTTTTTTATAGTAAATAAAATAATTAAAAATATTTTCATCAAAAAAAGGTTCAGTTATAAAATCTGTATTACCTATATTTTGACTAGAACAAACGTGTAATACCGAAACTGTATTATTTATAGATGCCGCTTTAACAAAATCTTTATTAAAAATACCGTGTGTGGAATTTGTTTTGTTTGGATACCAAGAAGAAATAAATAAAATGTGCATTATAGAATGCGTTTATTACTCAACATTAATTTTTGCTTCAATTGCAAAGTGGCTATAAGTTTCATTTAAAGTATCAAATTGATAGTTTAATTTGTTTCCGCTTTTCATTGCAATGGTAATAAAACCAAGGCCAGCACCACCCTTATCACTTAATTCATTATTCTCTAAATGTTCAAGATAAAACTCTTTAAGTTTAGCTGGTTCATCAAAAGAATTAATTTTACTTAAATCGTTGGTTAGTTTTGGAACAGCGTTATTGCCAATTAAATTAGCCGCTTTTAAAATTATTTGATTTTCGTTTATATAAAGAATTATATAATTGTGCTGTGCTCCGTTACTATCTTTAAAACCGTGTATTAACATGTTTTGCAACGCTTCAACACAAATAAAAAATGCTTTTCTAACTATTGTTTTTGGGTAATTTTTCTCAATTATTTTTCCTTCAATTTCTCCTTCTAACCTTGATATTGTTTCTGAGTTTAATACGCCATCATAACCAACAATTAATTGGCTTGGGTTAACACTACTAAGTTTTTTTTCAAACTCAGTATCAAAATATTCATCTATGTTTTTTAATATTTGGCTCAAAGTTTATTTAAATAATCCGTTTAATTCTCCGTCTATTTGTCTAATTACTTTTCCGAAATCTTCTTTGTTTTCGCTAAAGTTTACATCATCAACATCAATAATTAACATTTTTCCTTCGTATGAAGAGCTCCAAGCTTCATAGCGTTCATTTAATCTTTTTAAATAATCTAATCTTATGCTGTTTTCGTAATCTCTACCTCTTTTTTGAATTTGTTTAACTAAAGTGGGTACGCTTGCTCTTAAATAAATAATTAAATCAGGCGCTTTAACCAATCCATCCATTAATTTAAATAAACTAAAGTAATTATCGTAATCACGTGTAGTCATTAAACCCATAGCGTGTAAGTTTGGCGCAAAAATAAAAGCGTCTTCATAAATTGTTCTATCTTGAACAACCGTATGTTTGCCTTTACGAATATTAAGAATTTGGCTAAATCTGTTATTTAAAAAATAAACTTGTAAATTAAACGACCAGCGTTGCATGTCTTCGTAAAAGTCGTTTAAATAAGGGTTGTCATCAGCGTCTTCATAGTGAGCATGCCATTTATAGTGTTTAGCTAATAAAGAAGTAAGAGTAGTTTTTCCTGATCCAATGTTTCCTGCTATTGCAATGTGCATACTAATAGGTTAAAATAATAGACTAATTTAGATATTTTACTTATAAAAAAAAATAATTATCGATAAAAGTAGAAAATAATAGACGAAAATACAAGAAATAACTAAATTTTTTCGGTTTTAGTCGAAAAACCGGTTAAACACCCCTTTAAGGCCTCATTAATTGGTGTAAAATTAAACTTTATTTCGTTTTTAATTTTTGCGTTACTGTAATTTTGTACATTAAACAAAGTGGCTATTGTGGCCTTTGCTAAAGCTTGTTTTTTAATTCGTAGCCGTTTTAAAAGATTATCAAAAAGGTAAAGGCAATATACTTGGTAGTTTTTTAATTCAAACGATGCTTTTTTTAAATTAAGATGGTTTTGTATAAAATGAAAAATTTCTTTATGTGAATAATTATTTTCACTAATAATAAAGCGTTTACCAAAAGCCTTAATTTCAATTAATTTAATCATGCACTTTGCAACATCTGAAGCAAGCACGTATGCGCTTTTGCCAGTGGTGTAAAACTTTCCGTGTTTAATACAATACTCTATTATTTTATTACTGCTTTGGTTTCTATAGCCTGCACTTAAAATTACACCCGGATTTACTATTACTGCATTTAATCCTTCTTCTATTCCTCGCCAAACTTGGTTTTCACCTTTATATTTACTTATTGCATAATAACTTTCTTTCCCTGAGGTTTTCCAAAATACATCTTCATTTAAATCAACTTTATAATCTAAATTATTAATGGTTGCAATTGAACTAACATGGCACAAAAAAATATTCGGAAAAATTAAACAAGCATTAACTATGTTTGATGTTGCTTCTTCATTAACTTTAAATAGTTCGTTTTTATCGTTATCAAAAAAAGAAACAAATCCCGCACAATGATATATTGTTTTTATGTCATTTTCTTTTATTGCTTCTTCAATACTATAAACATCAAATAAATCTAATTCAATCCATTTTATTTTTTCAAAATAGTGGTTATAATTTACGTTATCATAAATTTTAAATAATTCTATTACTTGATTTATATTACTTTTTTTACGACGAACGGCAACAACTGCTTTGTTTTGAAGTAACAATTGCCAAATTAAATTTGCGCCTAATATGCCCGTAGCTCCAGTAACTAAATTCACTTTTAATTATTTATGCAAAGGTTGATTTTTGAAATGTAAAAAACAATAGTAGTTGAACCACTAAACCGATAAAAAATCCAAAATATACTTCTTTTGGTTGATGTGCCTTTAAATATAATCTTGCCCAAGCTATTATTCCGGATAAAAGAATTAAACCTGAGTAAACAAACGTTATATCTAAACGAATTAAATAGGATATACCTAAAATAAAGCCAACTAACCCGCCAATAGATAAAGTGTGTGCGCTTATTTTTAATTTAAAATTAATTATTACGGCAATGATTAAGGTTATGCCGCCTGATAATATAAATAATTTTAAACTATCCCATATTTGTACATCACTTAAAAAATAAAAGAAGAATACATAAAAAATTGCTCCAGTAATGTAGGGTAATGTTCGTTCGCTTTGTGAGGCTATATATAAATTACTAACTTTTTTGTACATTATTAAACCAACAACG
>CAZAPH010000009.1:0-7403 GCA_964487105.1 uncultured Akkermansia sp. | reverse complement strand
GCTTAACGCAGGAAATATCCCTGTGAATAATAAAACTAAAACGGCAATTCGCCATTTAGTTTCTTGCGGTGTAAGTAAATTATATACCGAGTTTTTTAACCCATAAAACATAATTAATGTTGCATAACATGGTATAAAGCAGGGATGAAAAATAAATGAAATAATTTGAGCTAGTGTTTTCAAGGGAGTAAGATAGTTTTTTAGAGAGCTCGGCCATTTGTTCTTTTGCGGGTTTATTCAAATAAATTATATTATAAACGGTTTCTGTTATTGGCATATTTACATTATACTTTTCGTTTATTTCATGTACGCATTTTACGGCGTAGTAGCCTTCAGCAATCATATTCATTTCAACCTGAGCTTGTTTTACACCGTAGCCTTTTCCTAACATAGTTCCGAACATACGATTTCTGCTAAACTGAGAATAAGAAGTAACCAATAAATCTCCTAAATAGGCAGAGTCTTTAATATCGCGGTTTATAGGGTGTACTTTATGTACAAATCGTTCAATTTCTTGTATAGCATTACTTACTAAAACTGCTAAAAAATTATCGCCATATCCTAAACCGTGGCAAATACCTCCTGCAATAGCTACTACATTTTTTAAAACAGCGCTGTATTCTGTTCCAAAAATATCATCGCTTGTTGAACAATATAAATACCTACATGTAATTAGTTTACTTATTTGTTGAGCATAATTAATTTTTTGACAAGCAACGGTTAAGTAACTTAATTTTTCGAGAGCTACTTCTTCGGCGTGGCAAGGCCCTGTAATAACGCCAATATTATTAATAGAAATATTGAAAACCGTTTGTAAATAATCGCCAACTATTAAATTGTGTTGAGGTACAATACCTTTAATGGCAGAAAAAACAATTTTAGACTTAAATGTATCAGTTGTGCATTGTTTTAATTCATCGTTAATAAAGGCTGATGGTACGGCTAAAATAATTATATCTGAGTTTTGTATGCAATTATTTACATTGTTATAAAATGTAATTTTATTTATATTAAAAGTTACCGAGCTTAAATATTTTGGGTTAGTGTGTTGTGTTTTAAAAAAATCAATGTCGTTTTGGGTTCTTATATACCAATTAATATGAGAGCAATTGTTTAAAAACAATTTAGCTAAAGCTGTTGCCCAACTTCCACTACCAATAATTGCAATTTTTGGTTCATTCATAATTTAATAATTAATCAACAAATGTTATGTCGTCGTCTGTTAAATTACCTGCCCCAATAAAACGGTTGTAAACACGCGCTAAGGTAATAACATCTTTTTTACAATAGTTTATTATTTTTTCTAAATCTTTTTTTTCATAAAAAGTTTTAGCAACTTGGCTTCCATCAATATCATCTTTTGGTGATGGAATTCCTAGTACATGAGCTAATAAATTTAGGGAACTAAAGTTTTTTACATCGCCAAATTTCCATAAATCCATGGTATCAATATGTTTAACATCCCAAGGTTTTAACCCTTGTAACTGCAGCAATTTTGGTAATGGCATGTTGTTTATTAAAAATCTTCTGCATAAAAACGGGAAATCAAATTCTTTTCCATTATGAGCACATAACAAATGGTTGGATGTTGAAAAATGCTTCTCTAATAATTCAGAAAATTCTGTCAATATTACCTTTTCGTTGGCACCTGCGATAGCTTTAACTCTAAATTTTCCATTATTATAAAAACCCAAGCCTATAACTAAAACTTGAGCAAATTCAGCAAAAATACCTGCTTTTAAATAATGTTGTTCGGGCGTTTGTTCTTTTGAAAAAACCCATTTTTTATCCCATAATGCCTTAGTTGTTTCATCTAGGTTATTATATAAATAGGTAACAGGAATAGTTTCAATATCTAAAAACAAAATGTTTTCTATCTTATTAATTGTTTTCATTTATCGTTTTCTTAATTTAAGTTGTAATTCTCTTTTTCTTTTTAAAGATTCTTGTTTGCGTTTACCGCCTAATTGAACTTTACTGTTTTTGGCTTTCTTTTGATGGAATGCTCCAGTTTTTATTTCAACTTTAGGAATTTTTTTTAAATTTTTATCAGGTTTTATTTTTTTCTCCCATTTTATTAATGCGTCAGTAATTTCCACCTCTTCAGGGAAAGGGAGAACTTCAATTTTTTTCTTCATTAGCAACTCAATGCTTTTTAAAAAATTAATTTCTTGCTTAGTAACAAATGTAATGCTATTGCCTAATTTGTCTGCACGTCCGGTTCTACCAATTCTATGTATATAATCTTCTGGCACAATTGGTGTATCAAAATTTATTACGTGGCTTACCTCAGCTAAATCTAAGCCTCTGGCAATTACATCAGTTGCTATTAAAAATTTATGTTGCCCGTTTTCAAAATTAGCTATGGCTTCAAAACGTTGAGGTTGTGATTTGTTAGAGTGTATTATGCCCAGCTTGTTTTTAAAAATCGGTTCAAGTTCTTTATAAACCTCATCGGCCATTAGTTTATCTTTACAAAACACAATACATTTTTTTATTGTTTTATTGCAGGCAAATAAATGTTCTAATAAATTAACTTTTGTGTAAAAATTTTTTACAAAATAAAGTTGCTGGGTTATTTTATCAATTGGTGTGCCACGCTTTGTAACTTCAATAAATTTAGGCGATTTAAAAAATTGATTTATTATTATTTCAATATCTTCGGTTAAAGTTGCTGAAAATAAAATGTTTTGTATTTTTTTAGGCAATAACTCTAACACTTTAACTAATTGAGGTCTAAAGCCTAAGCTCAACATTTCGTCAACCTCATCAATTATTAGTTTTTGTAAAGATGATACAATTAACGCTCTATCTAAAATCATATCTAATAATCTACCTGGGGTAGCAACCAAAACATCTAAACCATTAAACAATAATTGCCTTTGGGTATTAATATTTGCTCCGCCATAAATACCGCCAATTCTAACCGTTTGGTATTTGCATAATTTTTCACACTCTTGCACTACTTGTACAACTAATTCGCGTGTTGGTACAATAATAATTACCCTTACTGCTTTTTGTTGCGAAAAAGTTAATTGCCTAATTGTTGGTAAAAGATAGGCAAAAGTTTTTCCGGTTCCGGTTTGAGCTATGCCAACAGCATCGGAACCACTCATTATTACTGGAAAGGCCGCCAACTGTATTGGCGTAGGTTCAGTTAACGCCAAATCACTTAAAGCGTTTATTAATTGTTTATTAATATTTAATTTATCAAAACTCATTATGATTTTTCTTCCCAAATGTTGGCTAAATGCACAATTGTTTGAACTGCTTTTTACATATCACTAATGCTTCAACACTCTTGCTTGCTATGAAATGCATGTTCGCCTGCAAAAATATTAGGACAAGGTAAACCCATAAAAGACAAACGCGACCCATCTGTGCCTCCACGAATACTAGATAAAACAGGGTTAACTCCACTTCTTTTTACAGCCTCTACCGCATAATCAACAACGTGCTTACAAGTATCTAAAATTTCTTTCATGTTGCGGTATTGTTGTGTTACTGTAAATTCGTAACTACACTTATCATAATTTTTTAAAGTATTAATTACTATTTGCCTTAACTCTTCTTCTAATTGCAAAAGTGTATTAGTATCAAACGCTCTAACAATAAATTTTATTTCAACTTGCTCTAAGCCTCCGTTTATTGAGGTAGGATGAATAAAAGGTTGTTTATTTTCTGTTGTTTCGGGTGTTTTTTCTATTGGCAATGAATTAATAATTTGAGAGGCTATTTTAATAGCGTGTTGCATTTTATTTTTTGCAAAACCCGGATGTGTTGGGAAACCTTTAATAACAACAGTTACAGCATCTGCACTAAACGTTTCATTTTCAATATGACCTAAAGTTTCGCCATCTATTGTATAGCCAAATTGTGCGTTTAGTTTTTTAATGTTTACTTTATCAGCGCCTCGTCCAATTTCTTCGTCGGGTGTAAATAAAATTCTTATATCTCCATGCTTAACATTAGGGTTTTGTGTTAAAAAATTAATCGCATCCATTATTTCGGCTACTCCTGCTTTATTATCAGCGCCTAAAAGTGTTGTGCCATCTGCTGTAATAATATCGTTACCAATTTGGTTGGCTAATGCCGGGTGCTCGTTAAATTTAATTATTTGCGATTTATCGTTTGGTAAAACAACATCTTGCCCATTATAGTTTTTATGAATTACAGGGTTTACATTTGTGCCGCTACAATCGGGCGAGGTATCCATATGGCTGCAAAAGCAAATGGTTGGTATTTTTTTAGTTGAGTTTGATTTTAAGGTAGCATACACATACCCATGCTCATCCATTTCCGCATCGGATAAACCCATCTCTGTTAATTCTTTTACTAAAACTTGTGCTAAGTTTTTTTGTTTTAAAGTGCTTGGGCAAGTATCAGATGTTGGGTCGCTTTGTGTATCTATTTTTGCATACCTAATAAACCTATCTGTTGCGGTATAGTTGTAAGTAGAAAAATTCATAATAATTTATTAAAGGATAAATTTAATAAAAACATTCGGGTTTATTGGCTAATTTTGAATTAGTTAAATTGTTGAACATGAATAAAATTGGATTAATAACCTCAGGTGGTGATGCTCCGGGCATGAATGCGTGCATTAGAGCGGTTGTAAGAACAGCTATATCAAAAGGAATTAGCGTAACTGGTTTTTATAGGGGTTATGATGGTTTAATTGATAATGATTTTATTGAATTAACCACAAAAAGTGTTTCAAACATAATCCATAGAGGTGGTACAATTTTAAAAAGCGCCCGAAGTCCTAGATTTTTATCTAAAGAAGGCAAACTATTAGCTATTGAAACTATTAAAAAACATTTGTTAGATGGCTTAATTGTTATTGGTGGTGATGGTAGCTTTAAAGGCGACGTTGCTTTAAATGATTTATATACCTTTAAAGTAATAGGTTGCCATGGCACTATTGATAATGATTTAATAGGAACAGATTATACTATTGGTTATGATACAGCTATTAATACTGTTGTAGAGGCTGTTGATAAAATTAGAGATACTGCCGAAAGCCATGATAGAATTTTTGTTGTAGAGGTAATGGGGCGTGATGCCGGTTTAATTGCTATTAGAAGTGCTATTGGCTGTGGAGCCGAAGCCATTTTAATACCAGAACGACAAGGAGATTTAGAGTTATTAATAGATAAAATTAAAACTTGGAGAAATACAAAATCAAGTAAAATTATTATGGTTGCTGAAGGAGACGAATCTGGCGGTGCGGTTAATGTTGCAAACGCTATAAAAAAAGAATTTCCCAATTTTGATGTAAAAATTTCTATTTTAGGGCATATACAAAGAGGAGGAAACCCTACATGTATGGAGCGGGTAAACGCCAGTTTAATGGGTTACCATGCTATTAATGCTCTTATAGAAAATAAATCTAACGTAATGGTTGGGTTAATAAATAAACAAGCTGCTTTTACCCCACTTAAAGATGCCGTAAAACATATTGATGAATTAAATCCTATTTTGTTAGAGGTTTTAGAGGTTCTATCTAATTAGTACTTAAATTATTTTTGTCCACATTTAGTTTGGAATTCCAGCTATTTTAATAGGGCTTATGTGAAGCCTAAACAACATTTATTTATTATTAAGATTATTTATTACTCTGCGATGCAATCGCACAGCTAAAGCATCCTCGTTTCCGTTTCACTCAAACGAGGATGAGGGGGGGCGAAAAAATATTAATACAATTTGGCAAACACTTAAATAAGTTAAGGCAAGAAAAAGGAATTACTCAAGAGGATTTGGCATATAATTCAGGTATTTCTCTTTCGCAAATAGCAAGAATAGAAACTGGTAAAATTAACCCAACCTTGTGTACATTAATTGAAATAGCAAAAAAATTAAAAGTAAATAAACAAGATTTATTTGATTTTTAAAACGCTGTAAATTTATATAATGATTAATTAAAAATCTGTAAACTTATTTTAGGGCGATACAGTCTAATAAATGTTTTAGAAGTTCTATCTAATTAGTACTTAAATTATTTTTTTAAAGAATTAATTTTTTTGTAGCCAATTAAAGCATCGTAATATGTTCCTATTTTACGATGATAGATGTAAAAGTAATAATCGTTTTCGGTATCCCAATGGTTACCCTCTGTTAATGTTTCATCTCCTGATGTGTTTTTATCATTGCTTAAAACATAAATGTAATTATAATAGCCTTGTTTTAAATACAATTGTAATTCGTAACCAAATCTTTGTGGGTTATACGTTAATTTTGAGTTTTTGTTCATTCGCCAATCCGTTAACTTTCCAATAACGTAAAAATTTCCATTAGATTCGGGGGTTTGGTAGGGTAGAAAAAAATCTACATAAACATAATCTGCATCTGTATCTGTATTTACATTCCCTAATGCATTTGTATTTTTAATTAAAAAACCGCCGTTTAAATCATTATAAAATACATAAGGGGTAACTCGTCTGTTTTTTTCAGGATTTAAGGTTGCGTGATTTTTGTACTCTTGATCGCGATATATTTCTTTTACATTTTCTGTTACAAAACGTAAGCTTCTTAAATCAAAATACCTAAACTCATTACCTCCGTTAAAATTTGTGGCGGGGTCTAACGAATAATTAAAATTATTGTTACCAATAAATGTAGGTTTAATAGATGAAACAGCATTATCAAATCTGTTGTTTTGAGCAACAACAACTTTTAAGTCAACAAAGGGATTGGTTACATTGTAATTACCTGGGTAAATTGTAAAATCTAATTGCTGTTTATTAAACTGTTCATCTCCGTTTGTGCTTTGCCTTACGGTTGAAGTAAGGGTTACTTGAGAATCGTAAACCATAAATCTTCTGCTTAAAACAATATCTTTTTTATCGCCGTTTTGATATACATACACAATATAATTGCCACTTTTTGTGAATTGAATGTTTTGTGTTGGGAATTTTACATTATAATGCGTGTATTTTTGAATGGTGTTAACTGAAAAATTAAAGTTTATTATGTTTAAATCTGCAAAACCATTAATATATTCTGTAATCATTAAATCACTTGGAGTCCAATTGTAATTACAATGTACAAAGGTTATAGTATATTGTTTTTTATCTCCCTCTAAATCATCAAATTCTAAAGTTAATTGTTCAGGCGAGTTTAAATTTAATATTGCCGGAGAGCCTTCCCAATTTGATTCATAAATTTGAACTGTTTTAATGTTTGGTTTATACAAATAATCATCATACCTAAGTACATTATCGTTTGCATAATCATCTTCTTGAGAAATAGAATTAAATGATATAATAATTAATACTAAAAATAGTAAATAGCGCATTATACAAATTTAAAAAACTAATTAATTTATAACGTATGTTATCTCTTAAAAATTGTTAGGGTTATTCGTTTTTTGGGTTTATCATTTTTTTTATTTGCGAATTTGT
>CAZAPH010000008.1:0-52842 GCA_964487105.1 uncultured Akkermansia sp. | reverse complement strand
AGAGGCGATAAAAAAGAACTTAAACGACAAAAAAGAAACGCTAAACGCCAATTACGCAGAAATAAAAAAGCTTTAAATGATTAAATCTAAAATTTTAGATTATTTTTTAGCATTTTATTGCTATTTAGACGAATTTTATTGATTTATCTCAAATTTTATTTTATTTTTATTGAAAAATTACGTGTATATGAGAAGTTTTTATAAAGTTATAATCTTAGGCTTGTTGTTTAGTTCTAATTTATTAAATGCCCAAATAGTATTTAGTGAGAATTTTAATTCAACCGTACCAACTGGTTTACCTACAGGATGGGCTCAATTAAATTCAGAATGGTTAACCGATCTTAGTGATTGCTGCTCTGGTGTAATACCTGAATGTCTGTTAGGTGGCTCAAGTGGCGGAAATGTTTTAGCTTTTGGTGATGGTAGTTCAAATCCAGAAGAGAGAATTACAACTTCAGCTTTTTCTACAACAGGTGTAAGTTCAATGACTTTAACTTGGAATGGTATTCGTTTTGATGGTACTAGTCCTGCAGTTACTTTATTAATTTCAGATGATAATTTTGCAACAAGTTCAACAATAACCTACACCAATGTTGGTGGAACAAACACATGGGGCACCATTTCAGTAGCTATACCTGTAACTTATGAAAACAAAGCAAGTGTAAAATTAAGATGGTCTTATGTGGGTTCATCAAGTGCATCATATGCAGCTTATGACGATATAGTTATTACAGGTGTAGTATCTCCTATTTTTTACTATAATGGAGTTGGTCCAGTTGATGCTTTAACATCATGGGGAACAAATACTAATGGTTCAGGTGCTAATCCTTCTAACTTCACATCTAACGGACAATTTTTTAATTTAATAAACACCTCTTCTGTTAACTTTAACAATATGCTTTTAAGTAGTTGGACAATAGGAGGCACAGGGAGTAAATTAACCATTGGAACTGGAACAAGTGCAATACAAGTTATTATACCTACAACAAATACATTTATAACAGCTGGCACAACAAGTTTAGCCCTTACTAATCAAGCAACTTTAACCATTCAAAATACAAGTTTCCCAACCAGTAGATTACAATACTCAACTGGTAGTACTGTAGAATATGCTCAAAGTGGCGGAACAGTTTCAATACCTGGTACACCTCACCATAACATTATTTTATCTGGTGGCGGTGTTCGTCAAGCATCAGGAGTACTTACAGTTGGAGGAAATTTAGCTATAAATAGTTCAAACTTGCTTTTAAGCAATAGCCCATTAGGTAATTTAATTTTAAATGGAACTGTTTCAGGTTCTGGTTTAATGTTAACAGGTAGTTCTAGAATAACAATTAATGGCACAGGGGCTTTAGGTACACTTAATTTTGGTACAGGGGCTACAAGTTTATCAATTAACAGATTAGATTTAAACAGAACATCAAGTGGTAGTGTTATATTAGGAACAAACCTTACAATTAGCGGGGTAAGTTCATTAACAAATGGAGAGCTTAATTTAAATGGTAATAAACTTACAATGAATGGAGCAATAACATTCCCGTCTTCTGGTAATGGGGCATTTATTGGCTCTACAACGTCATCAATTACTATTGGAGGTGTTGGTTCAATTACTAACAACTTATTATTAAGTCAATCTAGTTCATCAACAAAAGCAATTAAAGAACTTATTTTAAATAGAAGTGGCGCCAACCTTACGTTAGGAAATTCAATTGAAGCATGGGGCTCTATTACACCAACTGTTGGTACAATAAATACTGGCGGAAATTTAACCTTAAAAGCTGATGGATCTAATAAAGGTAGAATTGGTCAAATTGGTTCAAGTGGTGCTTTAACTGGAAATGTAACCGTAGAAGTATTTAAACCGGCTGGTGTTACTGGTTGGGTTAACTTATGTTCTGGTGGTGTTATTGGAAATAATATGAATTCATGGAACAGTAGTTTCGCAATTACTTGTTCAGTTTGTCCTGATGGATGGACTGTTGGTTCAAATACATTTACATCTATATATGATTATGATGAAACTGCAGCTGTAAATAATGCAGCAGATCCTGCTCATTATATTGAATTAGGTGTAACTCCAGCATCTAAACCAATTGACTCTAAGACTGGTTATTGGGTTTATTTAGGAAATGGTTTCCCTAACACAAGTGCAATAACAATTCCATTAACGGGTAATGTAAATACTGGTAATTTAACAAGTATTCCTTTATCATTAACGGGTGGTGCAAGTTCTGAAAACGGTTTGAATTTAATATCAAACCCTAATCCATCACCAATTGTTGCTAATCAAATCACTTGAAGTAATTTTAATACTGCAACAATGATTGGTTATGACCCTGATACAGATAGTAATGTGCCATTTTCTGGAAGTGCAATTATTCCTATGGGACAAGCCATTATGGTTCAAGCAACCTCAGGAGGTGCAAACTTAACTCCACAAGAATCATGGAAATCGGCTACCGCAGACAATTCATCAATTTTAAAATTAGCAAGTACTTCAAGTAATTATTATTATGATGATTTTTTAATTGATGTAACTAGTAATGTTGTTCCAAGAAACTTCTTTACGCAAGCTTATTTTGCTTTCGGAAATAATTTTACAACTGGTTATGATTTAACAGAATGTCCTTCGTTTCCAGGTCAAGAAAGCACAACACCGCGTTTTTATGCAAAAACAAGTGGCATGAATTTATTAAGAACTGGTTTACCTAATATTTCTGGTTCTGTTACTATTCCATTAATTTTAGAAACTGGTTTTACAGGATTATACACTTTTAATCCTGTTAATTTAAATCACTTACCTACTGGTGCTTGCGTAATTTTACACGATATTGTTAATAATGTTAACCACGATTTAAAATCAGGTGCTTATATAACAAACATTGCAAGTGGAGCAACAACACCACAATTTGAATTAATAATTACTGTTAATCAAACTAATTTAACCTCATCTTTTGTTGACCCAACTTGTACTAAATTAGCAAATGGTTCAATTACTGCTAATGCTCAAGGTGTAGGTCCTTGGAATTACACTTGGAAAGATGAAAACTTTAACATTATTAAAACAACAAATAATTCAAACAGTTCAACTGATGTTTTAACTAATGTTGCCGTAGGAAATTATATTGTTGATATTAGTAAAACAGGTACTTGTGATAACGCTCAAAAATCATTTGTATTAAATTCAATTACACCATTACCTGTTGCTATGATGACTGCAAATACAACAACAGCAATAGCTGGTAACAATGTTCCTGTTACATTTTACAACCAATCAACAAATGCTATTGGTTATGAATGGAGTGTAGATGATGGTAGTCCTTCTGTTAACTCATATAACACAACTCATTTATTTAATGATGAAGGTTTTTATAAAGTAACATTAAAAGCATATAACGGGGCATGTTTAGATACTGCTTACGCAACACAAAATATAATTGTATATGAACAAGTAAATAACCCTGTTGGTATTGCTAATTTAGATAAAGCAGAAAATACTTATTTCTTTAGTAAAGACGAAAAAGGTTTATTTGTAATGTTTAATTATGAAGAATTTAATGATGTAGAATTTGAAGTAAGTAACATTTTAGGTCAAGTTTTAATTCCTAATCAAATTTTATCTGTATCAACATCTAAACATTACTATAAAGTACCAGATGGAGAGCAAATACTATTAGTAACTATTAAAGAAAATGGTATTCCTAAAACTAGCAAAGTATTAAATAGATAATACTAATTTATCCTTTTTAAACCCTACTTATAATTAAGTAGGGTTTTTTATTTTTGCAAATTAATTATAGAAACTAAACAAAAATACGCTCAATTAACAAAATCGTTAGCTAAAAAGTATGGCTTTGATTTTTGTGGCATTAGTAAGGCTACTTTTTTAGAAGAAGAAGCACCAAGGTTAGAAAATTGGCTTAAACAAAATAAACATGGCGAAATGAGTTACATGGAAAATTATTTTGACAAAAGATTAGATCCAACTTTATTAGTTCCTGATGCTAAAAGTGTTATCTCACTACTTTATAACTATTATCCTAATCAACAAAAACAAAATAGCAAATACAAAATTAGTAAATATGCTTTTGGTAATGATTACCACGAAATTATTAAAGAAATTTTAAATAAATTTTTAGAAGAACTGAAACAAAACATTGGTGAAATAAACGGTCGTGTTTTTGTTGATAGTGCTCCAGTTTTAGAAAAAGCTTGGGCAAAAAAAAGTGGTTTAGGTTGGATAGGTAAAAACAGTAATTTAATTACTAAACAAAAAGGGTCGTTTTTTTTTATTGCTGAATTTATACTTGATGTTGAAATGGCTACAGATAATGTAATAGCTGATTTTTGTGGCACCTGTACAAAATGTATAGATGCTTGCCCAACAGAAGCAATAATAGAACCTTATATAGTTGATGGTAGTAAATGTATTAGTTATTTAACCATTGAACTAAAAAACGAAATCCCTCGTTCATTTAAAAATAAAATGGATAATTGGGTTTTTGGTTGTGATGTTTGCCAAGATGTTTGTCCATGGAATAGATTTAGTGAAGAGCACAAACAACCACTTTTTAAGGATTTAACTTCAAAATTAAATTTAAATAACGAAGAATGGGAAGATTTAAATGAAGAAAGTTTTAAAATTATTTTTAAAAATTCGCCAATTAAACGTACTAAATACAAGGGTTTAAAACGAAATGTAAATTTTATTAAACCTCTAATAGATAGTTGAATTTCTACGCCTATCTAAAATTAACGTTTTGTAGTTTAAGTTGACGGGCTTTTGAAACTGAAAACTGTTTACGAGTGTCAACGTTAATTTATTGTTCAAACCTGCTTGCCGTTAGACAGGTGTTTCTATACGCACTGTTCGCCCACTAAAGCAAAACCTGTGTTAACGCTATTTATTTTTTTTCTTGTCCTTTTTCCATTGCCAATAAATATAAGGATAAACGGGAATTGGAAATGTTTGTTTAGCGTTTATGTCGTTAAAGTAACCGTTAATTGCAACAAATTCAATCCGTAAGTTTCGTAATAGTCCGAATCTATTTTTATAGAAGGGGGCAACACGAAATCCATACGTTACTTGAATTTTTCTAGATACATTTTCCAAAAAAGTAAGTGTTGAACCATAGTTATATGCCAAATGATAGCTAATCCACTTAGAAGGTCTGTAATCAATTCCTAGTGCATAGTTTGGATTCCAGCTTTTTATAAACGTTTTTATTTGAAAATTGGTTGTGTCGTTATTCTGTAAAATCAACTCGTTTATGTAGTCAATCCCAAATGAAAGATTTACAAAAAACTGGTCTTTAATTTTATAACTTATACTTGGTTTAAAGTGAAAATAAGAACTGTTTTCCCATACCGTTAATGTTGGTGTTTTAAAGCGTTGCAATGTATCCCAAAAATGAACAAACATTGCTTCTACTCCAACTGTTGGGATTAATCGCTTTTGTTCATTAAACCTATATCGTAAATTTAAACTTGGAATTGGTTTTTTTAGTTCTGTAAATGCTCCAAATAACCAAGGTAACAAATCTATCTGTGTAGTTAGTTTGTCTGTAATACCATAAAATGCCCAACTTGGGAAGGGTAAAGTTTGTATTGATTGCGCATAAATCCATTCTCCTTTTTTAAGTGTGTATGGGGTTACACAGTCAACAGGATGCAAGTAAGCATCATCGTTTAATGGATTTTTCTTTTTTAATGTGTCTGATGTTTGCCCGTACACCTTAACAGAAAAAAATAATACTACTATAAGTACCAATTTGTTTATCATAATTACAGTAACGATTTACGGTTAATGTTTGTTGGACTTTCGAAGCATCAACTATTTATACCCACAAAAGGTTATATCGAAGATAACTGTTTTTTGCGCCGCCGCCAAAAATGTCCACGAGGCGACCACTAGTCTAGGTGCGCGGCGCGTTTCCTCGTCTGCCGCATTGGATAAATGTGCTGTTTGTTGTTCGTTGTTAACTTTCTGTTTATTTATAATTTCCATTCAAGTGTCAGTTGTTGCCTCACTTGTAATTGTCCCCAACTTTCAATTATAGTATTGATTTCAACCAAGCAGGTGTATAAAATATTTTCGGGCACAGTGAAATTAAGGTGGCTAATTGATTGCTCAAAATTTTGTATTGGAATATGCCCCAAATGTACCGATTGAATTGGTCCTACTATCTGTTCAATGATCCTTAGTTCGGTTGTCTGGGGGTTCTCCTTACCAAAAAGATCGTTGAAAGTGTGTCCTTGCGATAACATACCCCAAAAACCTTTTGAGTATTGTAAGTTTTTTTCTACTACATAATGGCAAATGTCGTGAACAAAGTATGTCTTTGTCTCGAGGGCTATATGTTCAACAGATTTGTTGGTTCTTGTCAATGTGTATTCACAATGGTATTGCGACTTCTTTTTTATTTCAATTTTCATTTCTATTGTCCAACAATGACGGCTAACTATTGCATATGCACATTCTTAAAATTGTTACATTTTCTAACAAAAGGTTAATCTTAACCAAACAGAATATTTATTTTTGTTATTAAAGCACTTTCAAATAAAGGGTTAAACCTTTTGTAGAGTTAACTATTTACTTTGAAAAATAAAATGATTCAACTTATTTTTTATTTTCAGCAGCTTTTTCGGCAGCTTTTAATTTAGCATCTTCTAACGTTTTTAAGCATTTTGCTTCAGCGTCATCAATAATTTTTTGTACTTTTTTATCAACTTCTAGTTTAGCTTTTTCAGCAGCTTTTTTTGCAGCTAATTTTGCAATAGGGTTTCCTGCTTGTTCAACTAAAGCGTCTGCAGCAGCATAACCATCTGCTTTTTGTTTGTCAGCTTGAGCTTGAGCTTCAGTTTTTTGTTTTTCACATTGGGCTTTAGCTTCTTCTAAATACTTTTGTGCTTGTTCATTAGCCTTATCAATAGCTACATTAACAGCTTGAGTTGTAACAGTTGCAACTGCATTTGTTGCATCTTCTTTTAAACTTGTTTTAACAGTTGGTTTAGTTACAGTACCTCCAAATAAAATATTAACTTTTAGTTTATCACTTACTGTTAAACTAGTACCTGCGGCACTATTAGCTTGAGCTAATAAGCCGGTTAAAGCCGAATTGGCTGCACCACCAAATGTACTTTTTGGAATTTCCATTTTCCATTTATAATCGATAGATTGATCAAAACCAGTACTACCACTAATGTTAGTTGGAAAATTATTAATTTTGGTATCAAAAGGCGCCATAACAACTCTTCCGTTTTGGATTTGATAATTAACTAATAAGTTAGAAACATCTAAATTTTTTAATTGTTCTATTTTAAGAGCTTCACCTAATTTCATAAAAGGAGGAAATCCACCTACACTAACTTTGTTTGTTTTTAATGTTCCTTTTGCGTTTACAGCTGCTAAATCTGGTTCCATTTTATCATTTAAACTTGTATTAAAATTATCTAATGAACAAGAAAATAAACCTTTTGCATATTCAGCAGCAGGTGCTAATTTTTGAACAGTATTAAATGTTTTAAATGTTTGTTGAATATCGAAATTTTCAACTTTTAAATTTAAACCAGTTGTTGGTTTTTTAGGATTTGTAGTTTCAAAAAAACCATTAATAATTAATGAACCACCCATAGTATTCATTTTTAAGTTAGTCATATCTACTTTACTGTTTCTTATAACCACATTACCAACCAAATTAGTAATATCCATATTAGTATAAATAACTTTATCTAATTTAGTATCTAAAACAAAATCAATATTTGAAGGCACTTCAACTGGTGAGCTTGTTGTTGTTGACGGTGCGGTAGTAGATGTAGGTGTTGCTGTTGTAGAAGAACCAGAACTACTCATCAACTCATTTAAGTCCATTACCTTGCTGTTTAATGAAAATTTACCTTTAATTAATTCGTTTTTAAAAATATACTGCATAAAATTTTCTATCTTGCCATTAGCTTGAACATCGCTTTTACCAAGTAATGCGTCAAAATTTGCTAATTCAACAAACTGATTACTGAATTTTAATAACATTGTTTTTAATGCCACTTCGTAAGGTAAACTAGCAGTTTTGTAATTCATTTGATCGATTTGTAAAACACCATTAGCTTTAAATTTTTCATAATCTTGTTTTTCAATTGCACTTAAATGGCCAGCAATACTAATATCAGATTTAATAGTACCATTTAATGCATCTGTTTTTTCAAGAGGAATAAATTCTTTAACAGACGCAAGTACAATTGTGCCTTTAATATCGGCAATTAAACCTGGATCTGAAATTGGTGTTTTAACGTGAGCGCTTAAATCAATTGGATTACCTGCCATTTCAACATGAAATTTATTTACATCTATAGTTGTTGCATCTAGCACACCGTTAGGATTATTTACATGAATATCTACATTAATATTATTAACAGATTTAGGTAAACTAGGGTATTTAAACATAGCATTAATTATCCCTAAATTAACAGCAAAAGCAGGCATTTGAGCTGCATTATAAGTGCCTTTTGCCATACCATCAAGAGTAAGTTTGCCTTCGGTTTTAACAGACGCAAAATCTTTTGAATATACAGAAGGAATAAGAGATAAAATAGATTTAAATTCGGTTTGATTTGCTTTAAAAGTTAAATCCATTTTAATATTGGTATCAGGCATTTCAATAAATCCATTAAAGCCTAAACCTAAATCATTTAAACCTAACTCATTATCTTTAAATGTAAATTTCATTTTAGGCATATCCATATCTAAATCGGCTTTAAATTTTGTATGTACCTCATTTAAATAGGCTACTCCTCCCATTTTAAAAGTAGTTTTAGCAATATCTAATAAATTACTTAATACAAAATTATCCTGAGTAAAATCACCTGATAAATCATAGTTTAATTTTTCGAGTTTACCATACATATTGCCTTGTTGATCATCGTAAATAATATTAGCATCAGTAATTTTAAATGATTTTAATTTTACATTAAACTTTGTAGATTCTGTACTAGTAGTTTCTGTAGGTTTAGCCGAACTATCAGGTTTAACAATATCCCAATTAGCTTTACCATTTTTTAAAATTTTTCCTAAAATTTTTGGTTCGTTAATTTCAATTGCATTTATGCCATATGGTCCGCCAGAGATAACAGATTTTAAATTTATATCTGTACTTAATTGTTTAATAAAGGCTAAAGTGTCATCTTTAAATTCATCAATACCTACAACGCTTACGTTATTAATTTTAAATCTAAAATCAGGAAAAGATGAAAATATACTTAAGTCAAATTCGCCAAAATCTACCTTTGCATTTAAATTATTATTTGCTTGTTCTTTAACAATTGATACAATTTTATCTTTAAAAATAAATGGCGCAAGTAGTAATAAAACAATTATTACTAATAATGAAATACCTGTGTATTTAAAAATTCTTTTAATTAATGATGATTTTTTTTTTACATTATTCATAGCTACTAAATTACTAATTTTTAAATTATTTTATTAATCTATTTTTGGTTTTCACTAATTTTAACCGTGTATAAACAATTAGGTTTTTGGGGGAATATTAATTTTTGATTTGGTACTTCAAAAGGGTAATATATTGCACACAATGTGTTATTTACGCTATACAAATTTTTATGCATTTCTAAAGGTAAGCCATCTAAAATTCCAAGTAAAACTTCCCAACGGATAGTTTCTGTTCCAAAACCATAATCATGCCAAACGATAATACTTTTTTTATCTTTTATTAATTTTGATGCTATTTTAGTGTCATTTACTACACTTTTGTACTTATGATCGCCATCAACAAATACTAAATCGTATTTACCTATATGTGGTGTGAAATCAAAATTAAACGTATTTCCCCAAATTTGTTTTATGTTATTTACATTTTCACAAAGTATGCCTTGTAAATTTATATAATCTTGCGAAAAACCTAATTTTTTTAATTCGTCTTTACTTAAATTTAATGTGGTTACTTCACTTGCGTATTTAGACATACTTAGTGCGCTTTCGCCACGCCAAGTTCCTATTTCAAAACATTTTGGTTGGTTAAGTTTTTTTGTAATTGCAGTTAATAGTAAATAATCTGTTACAATACTACCCCCTTCTAAAAACGAAAAATTATCCAAAGTGTTTTCGTATTGGAGAAATTCTTTAAAATCTATTTTATTTAATCCATTATTAATATTGTACTTATTAATAACTTTAGGTATAAAATTGGCATCGTGTTCAATAATTAAATTGAGTAAGCTTGGGTTATTAATTATTAATTTAAATGCATTAAGAAATTTTTGAAATTTGTTCATTATTAAATTTGTTTTGAATATAGAAAAAATAAATTGCCATTAAAAAAACTACAAAATAGCTAACTGAATACATAATAGCCGCAGTATTAACAGAAATAAACTCTTTTTTAAAAATTAAAAATAATGCAAAAAGTAATGTACTAATAAAGCCAGAAATGGTTAAATATAAATTAATTTTAAAATTAGCTCTACTTGAAAAATAATGACCTACAATTAAATGGATACTATTAAAAATTACACCAGGAAATGCATATTTTAAAATTATATTTACTTGTGAAAAATCATTACCAAAAAAATAAACATAAAACTCAGCCGGAATAATTATTACTAATAAATACCCAAAAACCATAATTAAACTATTTATTTTAATATAGTTTTTAGTTAGCTTTAATTGTTCAGATATATTTTCAACCGATGATAATTTGCTATATAAATAAGTGCTTAAACTGTTTGCAATAATAAGTGCAGATTCAGCAACAGAAAGCGCATTAGAATACACACCTAATATAAAATAGGGTAATATAAAGTAAAAAATACGTTGAGTTAAAAAACCGCTAATGTGAGATACAATTGCAATTAACGAATTGTGAGCAATTTCATTATAATTTAATTCTTCTAATTTTTCATCTTTTTTTAATTGAACAAATAAATAGATTAAACCAATTAATAATGCAACACTATAACTTATCATAAAAGCAAAAATAAAAGTTGGTACTGATAAATTGGTTTTTTGTATATACAAAATTAAAAACATTAAAAATGGTTGTATAAAATTTATTAAATTATACATCCCTATTGCTTGTTTAGATAAGCAGTAATAACCAACAAAAGAGGACAAAGAAGCAAACACACAAATAAAAAACAACACTAATAATAAATACAAATTATCAAAAATTGTAATTGCATAACCGGTAGTAAATATTGAAATAATACACATTATTACTAGATTAATGGAAAACAATTTTAGTACACGTTTTTTTTGAGCCATTTTAACAATAACCGCTCCACCACCAATTTCACTAGCAATTTGTGCAATACTTGCAATAGCAATTATTTTAGTGCAAACACCTTTAAATTCGGCTCCTTTTAATTGAGATAACAATATTATTGTTGCAAAATTAAATACTGCAATTGAAAGCCGTGTTAAAATATTTAATATAACATGTTTATTCAACTAGTTTAATTTTTTTAATAAACACATATAAAACCCATCAAAACCTTGGCTTGGCATTATAGATTTTTCTTTAAGGATTTTAAACTCTGGGTTGTTTTTCAAAAAATCATTAATTTGATTTTTATTTTCTGAAGGTAAAATACTACAAGTGCTATATAATAATTCTCCATTAACCTTTAACATTTTACTGTAATCATTTAAAATATTTTTTTGTAAAGCTATGGTTTCTGTAATAGTTTGGTGCGATAATTTCCATTTTGCATCAGGATTTCTTTTTATCACTCCTATTCCACTACAAGGAACATCTAAGAGAAGTTTTGTTGCTTTTTCTTTTAAATTATTTATTGTTTCTTTATTTTTTATATGTATAGTTTCGATGTTAAAAGCACCGGCACGTTTAGCTCTTTTTTTTAACTCATCTAATTTCCACTCTTCAACATCCATACTAATTATTTTGCCTTTATTGTTTAAAAGTGCTGAAAGATGTAATGTTTTACCTCCAGCGCCAGCACAAGCATCAATAATAATTTCATTTTGAGCTAAATCAAAAAAATTACTTATTTCTTGCGAACCTGCATCTTGTACTTCAAATAAACCTTGTTTAAAATATTCGTTAGTAAAAATATTTTGTCTTTTGTTTAAAACCAGTGCGTCTTTAACATCATTTATTTTTGTTGTTTCAATTCCAATTGAGTTTAATTTTTTTTGAAGTTCAATACAATTTATTTTTAATGTATTACATCGTAAAACAACTTTAGCTTGTTCATTCATTGAAATTGATTCTTGTAACCATATTTCATCACCTAATTCTTTTGAAGCCAATTCCCATAACCAATCAGGATAAGACTGATTTATTACCGGGTTTTTGGATAATAACTGTTGTTTCTTTTTTATATAAATTGGGTCTATATGAACAAACTCTTGCCATTGTGGTAACTCAATGTTTTTTAAAACAAGCCAAACGGCAATTTGAAGCCAAAAGTTTTTTTCACTTTCAATAATTGAATGATGTAATCTGTAATTTCTTACACAATCGTAAGTTGCTTCGGCCACAAATCGTCTATCTCTACTACCCCATTGTGGGTTTTGTTTAAATAATCGTTCAAGTACCTTATCGGTATATTTTTTATTTACAATTATTTCATTTAAAGATTTTGCAACAGAGTCGATTAAATTTTTATAGAGTTTCATTTACATTATTTCTCAGTAATTTTAAATTCTGTTCTTCTGTTATTTTGTCTTCCGGCATCTGTTTCGTTTGTATCAATAGGTTTAGTTTCACCATAACCTTTAGAGGTAAGTCTTGCTGCCGCAATACCTTTACCAATTAAATAATCAACAACTGATTTAGATCTGTTATCACTTAATTTTAGGTTATATTCATCAGATCCTTTACTATCAGTGTGCGACCCTAATTCAATTTTAATAGTTGGGTTTTCATTAAGTAACTTAATTAACCTTTCTAATTCATTTGCAGATTCTGGTCTGATTGTAGCTTTATCAAAATCAAAGAAAATATTTTTTAATACAATTGTACTTCCAACTTCTATTTTTTTAAGCGCAACATCTTTATTGTATTCCTGAAAATCTGCATTATCAGGTAAATTAAAATTTTCTGAATGGAACAAATAAGCTTCTTTTTTTACTGCAATACCATAGTTTTTACCACTTGGTAATGTAACTAAATATTTTCCTGTACTGCTGTTAGATTTAAATGTTGCAATTAATTGATTTTTATCGTTATCCACTAACTCAATACTTGCTTCTAAAGGTTGGTTTGTTTTAGCATCGGTAATTACACCTTTTAAAATTGTAACTTTTGCTGCTTTAATTTCAACTGCATTTTCAGTTTTTAAATTTGAAACAGGGTTTGCGGCTAAAGCTAATAATTGATCTTGAGTATTTAAAAGTGGCTGTTTTTCTGGACCTAAAAATGTAATCTTATAAATATCTTGGTCGCCGTAACCACCAGTTTTAGCAGAAGCAAAATAACCTCTGTTGCCACTTCCACTAACAACAAAAAACACATCATCATCTGGGCCGTTAATAGGATAGCCTAAATTTTCTGGTTTACCCCATTTACCATTTATTAATGTTGATTTAAAGATGTCATATCCTCCCATTGTATTATGCCCTTTGCTACTAAAATACATTGTAACCCCATCCGGATGCATAAATACACCATCTTCAGAATATTTTGTGTTAATTTCAGGACCAACATTTTTAGAAACTCCCCACTCGCCTTTAGGATCTAAATCGCAAACATAAATATCACTTCCACCTAAACCACTTTCTTTATTAGATACAAAATACAATTGTCTGCTATCAAAACTTAAACTAACTGTGTTTTCGTGATATTTTTTTGTATTAATATTTTTATTCATATGAACTGGAGGTTCCCAATCAGCGCCAAATAAAACTGTTTCATATAAATCACCATTATCCGATGATAAATCTCTATAAATATATAGCTTACTACCGTTTGGCGATTAATCATCAACAGCATCATGTCTTTCTGTATTTACATTTTTACTTAATAGTTTAGCTGGTTGCCACTTTCCATTTAGTTTAGTTGATATGTAAACATCTTCAAAGTATTTATTATCGCCTTCATCTTTTTTGCCGCCTGTTGTATTATCTCTACGTGCGGTGTACATAATTGTTTCTTCATCGGCAGTAATAGCTGGTCCGTATTCAGGAAAAGATGTATTTATATTTGGTCCTAAATTATCAACAAAAACACGTTCAGGTGTTGCAGATAATTTTTTCCCGTTATTACATTCTTCTATTTTTTTATTTACATCTTCAATTTCTAATGCATTACTTTTAGCTTTTTGATTTAAAAAATTTAAATAGTCTTTATATTTTAGGATTGCATCGTCCCATCTGCTGTTTAAATGATAAGTCCATGCTAACCAATAATTCAAATCATTTTCTAAATTAGGATGTAATTGATTAGCAGCCTCTAAATGTTTTAAAGTTTGTGGATTTACAGGATCGCTTACCCACCAAATAAATCCCAACATATAGTTTAACCTACCATCTTTTGGATTAAATGTGTATGCAGTATTTAATGGGGCTATTGCGTCTCTAAAATTTGTTATACCACTCATTCTATAATCATGATGACTCATAGGCATCCTTTTATTGGTATTCAAATATGCTTTTTTGAAATCGTCAAACTCACCTCTACCTTGGCTATAAAACTCAGTACCAATGTCTAATTGTTTACGTGCATTTTTAAATTCTTCTTTTTTTCCAGGAAAATTATCTTTATCCCAGGTTACTTCTTGTGCAATAACACCTAATGGAATAATTGCTATTAAAACTATTACTATTAACTTTTTCATTTTTAGTTGCATGTTGAGTTTATAAATAATTTAGCACCAGTAACGCCCAATTCTAATGCTTTTTTCCAATCTGCACAACACCCTTCTTCTTCTCTAAGCATCTGTTTTGCAATACCTCTATTATAAAATGCAGCACCATTTTTAGCATCAATATCAATTGCTTTGGTGGTTAAATCTTTTGCTTTTTTATAATCTTTATTTTTTAATGCAATACTTGCTAAATTATTGTATGCACCTGAATTTTTTGGATCTTTAGATAAAACTGCTTCAAAATCAGCATTTGCGGCTTTTAAATTATTATTATCAAAATTAGCTGCACCTCTGTTGTTTAAGGCTATCAAATAATCTGGTTTAATTTGTAATGATTTTGAGTAGGCTTCAATTGCTTTTGGATAATCTTTGTTTAACCTATAAGTAGAACCTAAATTATTATAAATAAAAAACTGTTTATCGTCAATACTAATTGCTTTTTTATAATCTTCAATAGCGCCTGAATAATCTTTTAATTCTCTTTTAGCAGCAGCCCTATCATTAATTGCAAAAACATAATTTGGATTAGCTTCAATTGCTTTGGTGTAATATATAATTGCTTCTTTATAATCAGCCTCTTCAAATAAAATTAAACCTTTATAATAGTTTGCTTCTTGGTGATTTGCTTTAATTTTTAGGCATTGATCTAAACTAGATATTGTACTATCTTTTTTATTAAAAGCGTAATAAATTAAAGCTTTATTAAAATAATTATCGGCATTTGCAGAATTTAGTTTTAACGCAGTATTAATATCACCAATTGCTGCTTCGCTATTTTTTAACTGAACATAAGCAATTGCTCTATTACTAAACGCCTTATCAAAAGTAGATTTAACGTTAATACATTTAGTAAAAAAATCTACAGCGGCCGAGTATTCTTTTTTATTTAATGCGGCTAAACCGCTATTATAATCTTGTTCGGCTTGCAAATTAGGGTCTGTTAAGGTAGCAACTTTAACCGTGTCTTGTGCACTTAGAGTTAAAGAAAAAACAACCATAAATAAAAATAAACTACTTTTCATGTTTATACTTTTTATTAATTAAATTTTAGAGGCATAATTTTATAAAAATAAGGAAAATGTATTCAAAAAACAACTTTCAAAACGCACATTATTTTTGGTAATTTTGCCTATTCTAAAATACTTATGAAAAACATACTAACACTACTATTTATTATCATTTATTCAACTTTTGTAGCGCAAACGTTTGGCGAAAAATTAAGAAAAAAAATAATAGATGATCCTAATAGTAAAATAGAGAAAAGTAAAACAGATTATGATGAAACAAATTTCAATTTTGTTATTAGTTTAATTGATAATAGTTCGTTATTTGAAACAGAAGAACAAGGTTCTGGATTTATGAGTAGAGTTTCTAATCTCTTAAATAGTGGCATGGAAAATTCTGAAAATGATGTTGCCTATAGAAACTTAAAAAATGGAGAATATTTATTGGCAAGTAATCAGCATTTTTTAGCTGAACAAAGTTTTTTACAGGCTTTACGTTCTTACACAGTAACTATGGATACTACTAAACAAAATGTTAACTACGAACAAGTTTTTAGTAATTTGGGCTTACTATACCAAACCAAGGGGATGTACACTAAAGCTTTACCGTACCTTGAAAAAGCATTATATTGGCGAAATAAGGGTAAAATAAAAGGAATGCAATTAGTGAGTATGAATAATTTAGCTGTATATAAAAAAGAAACAGGAAATTATTTAGAAGCAGAAAAAGATTTTAAAGATTGTATAACTTTTGCTAATAGTGACACCAATTCAATTGCAAAAGCGCTTATTCATAACAACCTTGCAATGCTTTATGTTGATTTGAATAAATTAGAAGATGCCGAAAAACATATTTTATTAGCTGTTGATTATTCTAAAAAAACACTTAAAACTTATTCAGAAAACGCAATAAAATTTAGAGTTAACTTATGTAACATTTATAGACTAAGGAAAAAATATTCTGAAGCAGAATCTTTACTCAAAGATGCCATTTCGGAGAGAGAAGCAAAATTATCTACCTACTCCGATTTAGCTTTCTTAAAAAAATCATTAGCGTTATTATATACCGATATGGGCAATCTTTATCCTGTTGAGAGTTTACTTAAAAGTGCTTACGATATAAATAAAAGAAAGTTAGGGTCTAACAATCCTGCTACATTATCAGCTTTACAAGAGTTAGGGAATTATTATAGAATTACAAAAAAAACATCTAATGCACAAGAATGTTTAGTAAAAGTGGTAAACGAAAAAAAAGAAGTTTATGGCGAAACGCACCCCAATTATATACAAGCGCTTGAAGATTATGCAATGACACTTTGGTTAGGAAATGATTACAGTTATGCAAAAAGTAAATTTAATCTTGTAATGGAAAATACCCTTAATTATATAAATACGTTTTTTAAATCGTTAAACGATAATGAAAAAGCACTTTATTGGGAAAAAACAAACCGAAGATTACAAAATTATTATTCATTTACCGCCGATTATACAAAAAAAGATTCAAGTATTTTAGTTGATATGTATAACACCTTAATAAACACTAAAGGTTTTTTACTTAATAATTCATCAAAAATTAGAACAGCAATTTCAAATAGTGATGACGAATCGTTAAAACAAACCTATAAAAAATGGTTAGAGGTTACTGAAAATTTAAATGCAGCTTATCAATTAAGTGTTGAAGAAAGAAAAAAAGAAAAAATTAATGTAGATAGTTTAAAAGAAAGCATTAGTAATTTAGAAAAAGAATTATCGAAAAAAAGTGATGCATTTAAAGAAAGCTTAACAACTCAAAAAATTGAGCTAAATACTGTTCAATCTAAATTAAAAGACAACGAAGCAGCAGTTGAAATAATACAGTTAAATGCCATTCCAGGAAGTGATTTATTAGCTAATTATAAAGCATTAATTATTAAAAAAAATCATATTAAACTTGTAGATTTAGGTTTATTAGATAGTATAAATACAACGATTTCAAGTTTTAGAGATTGTATTATAAATGAAAAACCTGTACCTCAAGCCTATACATCTACATGGAAAAATATTGATGCAGAATTAAAAAATTTTAAAACTATTTATATTTCGAGTGATGGTGCATACCATCAATTAAGTATAAATTCATTAAAAGATTTAGATAATAATTATATTATAGATAAATATATTATTTCATTTGTTGGGAATACAAAAGATATTTTAGATGTAAAAACCAATATAGAAAATCCAATAAAACCAACAAGCGCTTTTTTAATTGGAAACCCATATTATGGAAGCAGTGGCAGTATTGCTCAGTTACCAGGAACAGAAAAGGAAGTTAATAATATTACAAAGCAATTATTAGCACTAAATATTAAGACTAAAACTTTAATTGGTAAAAATGCAACAGAAACTGAAGTTAAAAAAATAAAATCGCCTAGTATTTTACATATCGCAACGCATGGTTATTTTTTAGCGGATTTAAGTAAAATGGAAGTAAATAAAGTTGTGGGTGTTGATTTAAATTCAGCTAAAGAAAACCCTTTACTTAGAAGTGGTTTAATGTTTGCAAATGCAGATAATGTATTTAAAGAAGATTATAAAAGTTTAAAAAATAAAGATAATGGTGTACTAACCGCTTTTGAAGCTTTAAGTTTAAATTTAGAAAAAACAGACCTTGTTGTTTTAAGCGCTTGTGAAACGGGTTTAGGAAGTGTAAAACAAGGCGAAGGCGTTTATGGTTTGCAACGCTCATTTTTAATTGCGGGTGCAAAAAGTATAATTATGAGTTTATGGGAAGTAAGCGATGATGCAACAATGGATTTAATGACCGCTTTTTACAGTAGCTATACTAAAACTGGTGATAAAACAAATTCATTTAATAATGCTATTAAACAAGTTAAAACTAAATACAAAGATCCATTTTATTGGGGAGCTTTTGTAATGTTAAATAAGTAACAATGTTTTAAAACACAAAATCTTTATTTATATTTGTTAAACATAAATTAAAATACAATGAAAAAAATAGTAAATACACCATCAGCTCCAGCACCAATAGGCCCATACAATCAAGCAGTAATTGTAGGAGACAGCATGTTTATTAGTGGAACTATTGCTATGGATTTACAGAGCAAACAACTTGTAAAATGTAATATTAAAGATGAAACCAAAATGGTTATGGAATATATTGGTGAAATTTTAAAAGCAGGAGGTTGTACATTTGATAATGTTGTAAAAACTACTATTTTTTTACAAGACATGAATAATTTTGTTCAAGTAAATGAAGTTTATTCTTCTTACTTCACAAAAGATTTTCCTGCTAGAGCCACAATACAAGCAGCGCGCTTACCTAAAGATGCGAATGTTGAAATTAGCCTTGAAGCAAAACTTTTTTAATTTACTATTTCACAAAAATAGTGCGTAAATAAATTTGAACCCTTCTCGTTCATGTGATGCTGGTCAACAAATAAACTTCTATCATTACAAAACGATAAAGAAGATAAATTAACGTAACTTATATTATTTATAAAAGCGATCTGGTTTAAGTAATTAATTAATTGTTTATGATTAATTACATCTAACTTACCTCCTCCAAAAATTGGAGAGGTAATAAAGCTTAGTTTTATATTTTTTTGGTGACATAATACAATTATAGAGTCTAAGTAATTTCTATCAATACCATTTATCCATTGGTATTTTAAATGATTAGGGAAATTTAATAAACCTTGCTGAACATTATTTTTAAAATATCCTTTATAAAATAAACTATCGGTTTGTATTGATTTATGTAAAAAATAATGCGCACTTGTGCTATAATTTTTAATTCCTGAATTTGGTAAAGAGTAAATAGGAAAATGTTTAGCGTAAAAAAAGCGATTATCAATGTTATTTAACAAATTATAAATTTGATTGTTGCTTAAATAAGGGAATAAATTTTGAAAATCCATCCAACCATTCTCATGTGTTTTTAGTACATGATAATCAATTTCATAATACAACTTTTTAGGCGCGTTACTTTTTATTAAATAACATTTTAATAACGTATAAGCCTGTTGAACATTTGCGCCGTTGTAACTTAAATTAAACGAATTTGATTTTTTGCATTCATCATACAATTTAGTATTATAATGCATCTGCGCTCTTGAAGAGCCTAAAAATAAAACATCAAAATTATTTGATTTATTAAAAATAGTTGTGTACTTGCCATAAAAACCATAGTTTACACTTAATAAATTAGAATAATGAAATTTTCTAAAGCCAAATAAAGCAATTACCAAAATAACAAAGTATATAATAAATCGTTTCATTAAAACTGAAAATAAATAAATGCATTAGCATTAAAATCGCCAAAAATAAATATTAAAAAAACAACTAACATATAAAACATCGGACTTAAAAAAATATGTTTTATTTTATTTTTTTTAATAAAATTATACTCGTCTTGCAAATCTTTTAAGAGTAATATTAAAATAGAAAAGAGTAATACAACATATAAACTGATGTCATTTATTTTTAAAATGTTTGCTATTTCTAGTGTATTGCTATTAAATAGGATACTTTTATAAATAAAAATTATATCTGTAACAGAATTGGCTCTAAAAGCAATTAAACTAATTGTGTGAATTATAATTAAATAAAACCATCCTAAAATTTTTGGCGCATTAAACACTTTATATTTTTCTAAATAAAGAATTTCTAAAATAAAAAAAATAGCGTGCCATAAACCCCAAATTAAAAAAGTAAAATTTGCTCCATGCCACATGGCACTAATTATAAAAACTAAAAATATATTTAATAACCACCTAAATTTACCTTTTCTACTTCCACCTAAACCAATGTACAAATAATCTCTAAACCAATTTGTAATACTAATATGGTTACGTTTCCAGAAATCATGTAATGAAACAGAAAACAAAGGTCTTCGCCAATTTATACTTAAATTAATATTAAATAATTTAGCAACTCCAATTGCTATATCGCTATAACCACTAAAATCCGCATATACCTGAATAACAAAGCCTATTGAAGCTAAAATAATTTCAAATGAATTAAAATTAACAATAGTGTTAAATACAGGTGTTACAAAATGATTTAGATTATCTGCAACAACTAATTTTTTAAAATAACCCCAAATGATAAGTTTTATACTTGTTTCCCAATTAATGTTACTAAAAAATGTTTTAAGTTTTAATTGAGGCATTAAATCATTATACCTTACTATTGGTCCGGCAACCATATGAGGGAAAAAAGAAACATACAACAAAAAATCTTGTAAATTATCTTTTGGAGGAAATTTTCCTCTATAAACATCTATAGTGTAACTAATGGATTGAAAGGTATAAAACGATAAACCAGCCGGAACTATAATTTGGTTAAATAAATTAGATGATAAATTAAATCCACCAACAATTGAATTATATAAAAACACAAAGTATTTAAAAGCAATTAATGTTCCTAGATTGGAAATTAAACTTAAGATTAAAAAATGTTTTTTATATTGAGTTTGATGGATTTTTTTAGCACACCAATAATCTAAAATAGATGTACCAATTAATAATAATAAAAAATAAGGGTTATAGCTATAATAAAAATAATAAGAAGCTAACAACAAAAAGTAATTTCTGTATTTGGCCGGTGTTATCCAATAAATTGTAAAAACAATTGGTAAAAACACAGTAAATATGAGTGAATTAAATAACACTTATCTGATTTTTTTTCTTAATTCTTTTTTATCACTTTTTGCTTGTTTTTCTTTTTGTTTGTTAATTTTACTTTTTAAAGTAGGTTTAGTTTTTAAGCGTTTAATTTTTGGTTTTAAACAATTTTTTAAATAAGTAATTAATTTATTTTGAGCATCTACTTTATTAAAAAGTTGAGATCTATATTTAGATGAAACAAATTTTAAAATTTCGCCATTTATTAATTTTTTAGCTTCTTCTTTAATAATAATAATTTGATTGGCTTGTAGGCCTTTAGATTGAGAAACATTAAATGAAATTTCAACTTTAGACTCAATCTTGTTTACGTTTTGACCACCTTTACCACTACTCCTAGAAGTTTGATACGAACATTCTTCAAAAATTATTTTAATTTGAGATTCTGCTAACATAAGAGTTTTAATAAAGATATATCAAATATCAACAATTTTCTTATTAAAAAATTACTTTTGAGTAAGATTGAATAAACTCTTTTATATATTTATTATTTTTTTTCAAATTTCTTTTGCCCAAAGCATTAAACAATGCAAAGAAAGATTTGATAATTATCTAAATTTTAAAGGTAGTTTAAATGATATTGTAATATTTGAAAATGAGGCTATACACATTAAAAATAGTAATGGCGAAAAAGTATTTTCAATTTATAGTCACGAAATTAATATGTTAGCCGATTTTTTTGAGAACAACTCCTATACCCAACATGAAAATTTATTAAAATTAAAGGGCACAAAAAAATACAGTAAAAGACAAAGAGATAGTTTATATATTTATATCGATGATACAAAATCCTTTCCAAAACGAAACAAATTAAAACCACTACAAGGCTATAAAATAGCCATTGATCCTGGGCATTTTGGTAATGATTTAAACGATGCAAAAATTGAACAAAAATATTTATACTTTGCTAAAAATAATGCTAATAACGACAGTATAAAGTTATTTGAAAGTGAATTAAATTATGAAACCGCTAGCATTTTAAAGAAAAAATTAGAAGATCAAGGTGCTAATGTTTTTTTAACTAGAAATAATGCAAATTACACTTCGTTTAATACAACATATCAAAATTGGTTTAATAAAAAAAGAAAAGGCGCTTTAGATAGTTTATTAAAATATAATAAAATCACAAATTCAAAATATAATTATTTAATAAGTTTAAATGATTATAAATTTTTTTGGGAATTTTTTAGAGATTATGAATTACAAAACAGAGCTCATTTAATAAATCAGTTTAATCCTCACCTATCAATAATAATTCATTACAATGTTGATGAAAAAAATGCACCATGGCAAAAACCAACAAGTAAAAATTTTACAATGTGTTTTATTGGTGGATCGTTTACAGAATCTAATTTAGATAAAACCGAAAGTAAAATTCATTTTTTAAGATTATTACTTACAAACCAATTAAATGAAAGCGAAAAACTATCTTATTTTACTGCACAACAATTTAATAAAAATTTAAACATACCTTTTGCTAATTACACAGATGCAAGTTATTTACACAACAATGCCTTATCCACCAAAAAGGAAGGCGTGTTTAGCAGAAATTTATTATTATGCCGTATTATTAACTCTCCTTTAGTTTATGGAGAGGCTTTATATCAAGATAACGAAATTGAATTAGAAAATTTAACACAAAAATCTTTAAATTTTAATGGTATAAATGCAAATAAAAGGTTGTACGAAGTAGCTGGTTGTTATTATAATGCCATATTACAATATCTAAAAATAATCCGATAAAATGAGAAAAGAAGATTATTTAAAAAAACAAGCCGATAAATTAGGCCAAATTTTAGGATTTGTATTAGCTAAGTTATTAAAAATAAAAACAGAAAATAATTTTTCTATAAAGCTTATGGATGTTTTAGAAAATTTTGAAAAAGAACAAGGCTTAAATATTGAAAATTGTATAAAATTTAGTGATGAGGAATTTAAAAATCAATTATTACATAATAATATTACAATAGAAAATTTTGAGTCATTTGCAGAAATTTTATATGAAATTAGCATATTACATGAAAATAGTAGTGATAAATTAAACTACTTAAATAAAGCAAAATTATTGTTTGAATTAACTAATAATTTTAGCACAACTTATTCTTTACAAGCAAAAATTAAACTAAATGAAATAAATAAATTACTTAATAAATGAATATTGAAGAACATATAATATTTGAAGACGAAACAATTTTAATAATTAATAAACCCAATGGTTTAATGGTTGAACCTGATAGAAACAATCATCCAAATCTACTTGATTTTGCAAAAAAATACATTAAACAAAAATACAACTCTAATTATATTCAACACTTACATAGATTAGATAGGCCAACAAGCGGCTTAGTTTTATTTACAAAAAATAGAGACTATTTACACCATTTAAGTAATCAGTTTGCCGAAAAAAAAATTAAAAAAATTTACACAGCTATTACTGATAATTTTCCTGAAAAATCAGAAGACACATTAACTCATTGGCATAGAAAAGAAAAGAAAAAAGCAAAAATTTATAAATCAGAAATTGAATTTAGTGAACAAGCTATTTTAACTTACACTACAGATACAATAAATAATAAATGTTTATGGCAAATAAATTTACATACTGGTAAATTTCATCAAATTAGAGCTCAGTTACAATATATCAATTGTAGTATAATTGGAGATGTTGATTATGGATCTAAAATTAATTTTGAAAATTCATTTATTGCATTACATGCTAAAGAATTACATTTTATTCATCCAATAAATAATCAATTAATAAGTGTTAAAGCAACGCCACCAATTCAATTTAACAATTTATTAGATTAGTTAAATGCAAATACAAAACACTACTTTACCAATTACAGAAATTATCCCACAAGTAATTAGTGAATTAGAAATCAATAAAACTTTAGTCATTAGTGCTCCTCCAGGTGCTGGTAAAAGTACTTTGTTACCTCTTTATTTATTAAAAACAATTCCAATAAATCAAAAAATTATTATTCTTGAACCTCGAAGACTAGCAACAAAAAGTGTTGCCTTAAGAATGGCTGAGTTAATTAATGAACCTGTAGGTGAAACTATCGGATACAAAATTAGGTTTGAAAACTGCACTTCTAAAAATACTAGAATTGAAGTTGTAACAGAAGGGATATTAACAAGGCAATTACAAAATGATAATTCTCTTAATAATGTAGGGTTAGTAATTTTTGATGAATTTCATGAAAGAAATTTAAATTCTGATTTGGCTTTAGCGCTTTGTAAACAGGTTCAAGAAATATTAAGGCCTGATTTAAAATTACTCATTATGAGTGCAACATTAAACGCACAATTAATTTCATCTAAACTTAACTGTAATGTTATTGAAAGTAAAGGTAGGCAATATCCAGTTTCAATTTTTCATTCAACTAACGCTTCTATTGAAACATTAAACGAACAAATTGTATATGAAATAAATAATGCGCTAAAACAGTTTGATGGGGATATTTTAGTGTTTTTGCCTGGAGAAAATGAAATTAAAAAATGTGAGGAAACTTTAAATAATTTAGAATTAAATGTTAGTGTTCATCCGCTTTATGGATCATTACCTTATCACTTACAAAAACTTGCAATTCTTCCAAACAAAAATGGTAAACGTAAAATTGTTTTAGCTACATCAATTGCAGAAACGAGTTTAACAATAGAAGGCATAAAAATTGTAATCGATTCGGGTTTTGTACGAAAATCTATATTTAATCCAGCTTCAGGTTTATCAAAATTAATTACTGAAAAAGTTACTTTAGATATTGCAGACCAAAGGACTGGAAGGGCTGGAAGATTAACAGAAGGCGTTTGTATTAGAATGTGGAGTCTAGCCAATCAACAAAAATTAGTATTGCACAAAAAACCAGAAATTGAAGAGGTAGATTTATCTACTTTAGCATTAAATTTAATTAATTGGGGTTGTAAAAATTACCAAGATTTATTTTGGATTAGTGAACCATCTGATGCAACTTACAACCAAGCTGTTAATTTATTAGAAAATTTAGATGCTGTTTCTAACTACAATATTACAAATCATGGTAAAGCAATTTTAAATTTTCCTTGCCATCCAAGAATTGCACACATGTTATTAAAAACAGAAGGATTAGAGCAAAAACAATTAGGTTGTGATATTGCAGCATTACTAGAAGAAAGAGATCCATTAGGAAAAGATTACGGCATTGATATAAATTTAAGAATTGAACGTTTAAGATTTCAACGTTCAAATTTAAAATTCACTAAAGAGTTTCAAAGAATAGAGAGGGTTTCAATTTCATATCGAAAAATATTAAACATTGAAGCGTCAAACTCAACGTTTGATTATTATTTAACAGGTTATTTAATTGCTCAAGCTTTTCCTGAAAGGATTGCATGTGCTAAGCCAGGAAATAATAATTTATTTCAAATTTCAAATGGTAAAATTGCATCAGCTGGAATCATTGATGATATAGCTAATGAACCTTGGCTTGCCATTGCTAATGTTGATATGAGAGATGGAATTGGAAAAATTCATTTAGCATCTCCATTAAATCCAAAAGATTTAATTAAGCAAGTAAAAGAAATTGAGAATGTTAAATGGGATAAAAAAAATGGAATTATTATAGCAGAACAAGAATTACGAATTGGAAATATTGTTTTAAAAAGCAAACCAATATCTCCTTCAAACGAAAAATGTATTGAATTAATATGTAACGAGTTAAAAAATGAATTTGAAAGTTTATTAGATGTAAACGATGATTTTAAAAATCTACAACATAGAATTTTATCTTTAGCCATTTGGGAACCTAGCCTTAATTTACCAAATGTTAGTATTGATTTCTTAAAATTAAATTGCCATAATTGGTTAGCACCAAATTTAATTGGTGTAAAAAAAAGCGAAGACTTAAAAAAAATATCTATAGCAAATGCCCTTTTAAATTCACTAACATGGGAAACACAAACTTTATTAAACAAATTAGTGCCTGATAAAATTGAAGTACCAAGTGGCTCTAAAATAAAAGTAAGTTATTTTGATAATGGTGCAAACCCTGCCATTTATGTAAGACTACAAGAAGTTTTTGGATTAAAAAATACACCATTTATAAATAATAATAAAATAAAAACTGTTTTACATTTATTATCGCCTGGTTATAAACCTGTTCAAGTAACATCAGATTTAGAAAGTTTTTGGCAAAACATGTATTTTCAAATAAAAAAAGAATTACAAAGAAGATATCCTAAACACTCATGGCCTGATGATCCACTAAAAGCTACTCCTGTCGCAAAAGGAAAAAGTACAAAAAAATAAATTACTCTTACATGTTTTTAAACTGGCTCATTTGTAATGCATCTGCAACAACAAAAGTACTTCCGCCAACAAAAATTAAATCATTTTTATTTGCACATTTAATTGCTTTATTTAACCCTTGTTTAACGCTTGCAAAACATTCACCTTTTAATTTCAAATTTAATGCTTGTTCTTTAAGCACAGTTTCATTTAATGCTCTTGGAATATTTGCCTTAACAAAATAATAACTTGCCTTTTTAGGCAGCATTTTTAAAACAGAACTTATATCCTTATCATTTACCATACCAAGTACAATGTGTAAATTTTTATATTTAACTTGTTTTAAACTTGTTAAAACTTGTTTTATCCCATCAACATTATGTCCAGTATCTGCAATAACCAAAGGATTACTATTTAATATTTGCCACCTTCCTGTAAAATTTGTATTTAAACAAACATTGCTTAATCCTTTTATTATTTGCGTATCTGTAATTTTAAAATTATTTAGGCGTACTACATTAATTAATTGTAAAACACCAATTACATTTTTTAGTTGATAACTCCCCGTTAAATCTAATTTAATTTTAAATTGATTTTTATTGGAATTTACAAGTAATTCGTTTTTGCCATTTTTAATTTTACTAGTTTGAATTTTAAATATTTTATCTGCAAAATAAATTGGTGCATTAAGTAGTTTGGCTTTATTAATAAAAATATTTTTTATTTTTGGCTGACTTTCACTAATTACAATTGGCGTATTTAGTTTAATAATACCTGCTTTTTCGGTAGCAATTTGCTGCAATGTATTTCCTAATAAATCAACATGATCAAATCCTATATTAGTTATTAAACTAGCCATTGGGTTAATAACATTTGTTGAATCTAATCTTCCACCTAAACCCACTTCAATAATTGCAATATCTACTTTACATTTTTTAAAATATTCAAAAGCAAGGGCAACAGTCCACTCAAAAAAACTAGGTTTTATTTTTTCAAAAATAGGATTATAATTTTTTACAAAATTTACAACTTCATTTTTTGAAATTAGGTTTCCATTTACTTTAATTCTTTCCCTAAAATCAACCATGTGAGGCGAAGTGTAAAGACCAGTTTTATATCCAGCGGCTTGAAAAATTGATGCAATCATATGACTACTGCTACCTTTACCGTTAGTACCTGCAATATGAATACTTTTAAATGAATGGTGAGGATGGTTTAAAATTTCCATCATTTGTAAAGTGTTCCCTAAATCGGCTTTATAAGCAGCTTTACCAACACGTTGAAACATTGGTAATTGATTGTACAAATATTTTAAAGTTTCGTTGTAAGTCAAACTATTCAATTGGTTCAATTTTATTTAATTGCAAGTTTAATTCTTTTTCAACATTAGGATTTAAAATAGTTGAACTTTTTTGCCAAGTATAAAAAATAAAGAAATCATTTTTATACTTAGCAATATGCCTTGCGACTTCGTACGATTTTGAGTTGTTATTTTTTGTATCAACAAAATAAGATGTTTTTTTCTGAAATTTAAAAAATTCATTTTTGGTATTGTCATACTTTTCTACTGGCTGAAATCTTAATGAACCTACCATTTCTCTTTTAATAGAATCTAAGCCTTGTTTATTAGTTGGATAAACAACAATATTTAACTCGCCATTTGGGTGTTGTTTTGTAAAGTGGATATACGAGCAATTACAAATATTATTTTTTTTATTACTTTCTTCTAAATTTATGTATGAATTCCAACCTTCTAAAGCAATAAATTTTAAGTTTAACTCTCCAACTTTAATTGGTTTTTGCGCAATACTATTTATTGTGCAAGCCATAAACAATGTTATAATTATATTTTTCATGCTATTAATTTTAGTTAAAAATACAAAATCGCTAAATAAAATGTGTAATTTTGTATTAGTTCTTTAAAATATTGGGTCCGACCGGTTTTGACAGTAAGCGCATCAATTAAGTAAGCATGTAGTGCGTTGTAAGAAGAGCACTTAAAACTAAACTTTCAAAATTTTTATTTGGCGAAGAGAATTCTTACGCTATGGCTGCCTAATCTAGGATTACGCAACCTTTGCTCCTTTGGTAGCATAACTGCACCGCGATTAAAGTAGAGCATCATAAATGTGTAGTTTGTTTTTGAAAGGTTACGGTCAAAAACAATATTAGTAACTAAGTTGGTATTTGGTTTGAATTAACGCCTGGTACCAATCGAAAAGTAAGTTAATACTAAACGTGTAGAAGGCTTAATTTTTCCTTATTTGGACGAGAGTTCGAATCTCTCCGGATCCACTTCGAGGGAAGAAACTGAAATTTCAGTTTTCTTCCCTTTTTTATTTCCCTTAAAACCCTCGCCAGTTCTACTCATTAGCTCAAGCACCCTTAAAGTTTTGGGAGTTCGATATCCTGAATTTTCAAAAATGAGCTTTTCCGGATAAAAAGCACTGATTATTCTCTGCTTTGCAACAGTATCGTAGGTTCTATAGCTTTTTTGAATTTCTTTCATAACGCCTAAACCATCATCTACCATAACTGAATAATTCTCTAAAGAGTTTCTTATTTTAGTTTGATCGCTTTCTAAACGTTCAAGGTTTGATTCTATTTCATGCTTCATTTCCTTATAATCATCTGCGCTAATCTCTCCATCCAAAACCATTGCCTTTGCGTTCTTTAACCTTTGTCTTTGTTTATCAATATCCTTTTGAAGCTTTTCAATGTCATACCTAACAATTGTATTTCTACCTTTTAAACTGTTCTTCATCAATACAGAAAATAAATCAATAGTTTGTTCATTTGTAATATGGCTTGTTATTAGCTCTTCAAATTTTTCATTCACGATATTGGCTTTGTATCGCACTTTACATCCTTTGTTGCAATGATAATAGTAAAAGAGTGTTTTCATTTTGCCTCTGGAGGCAGATGCTGTGAGTGTTCTTCCACAATCAGGACATATCAAAAAACCACGCAGAGGAAACTCATCCCTAACCGTTTGAAATTTATTTGGAATTTTCTTTCTTCTCCCGTCTAATATATCCTGAACCGTATAAAATGTTTCTTTATCAATAATAGCTTTGTGTACACCGTCAACCCAATGCTCTGCTTCATCCTTATAGCTTGGCACTAACACTTTCCCAATATATCCCTTGTTTCTTAAGAGCATCCAATAAGAATTTCTATTACATTTTAACCCTTCCTTCTGTAGCTTTAAACGAAGCTCTTCAATATTATATAAACCTGAAGCAAACTCTATAAATGCACGCCTTACCAGTTCTTCCTGTTTTCCTCCTTCTGGAACAATAATCGGTTTATTATTTTCATCTCTTGCATTTTTATATCCTCTTAAACAAGCTCCTAACCATCGTCCTTCTTTTTTTCCTCTTCTTATTCCATGAAAAATATTTAATGCTCTTATATCATTATCTACTTCAGGGGCTGCTAAATATATAGCCAACATAATTTTACTCTCTGGAATTTCGAAATCCAATGGCTGTTCAATTGCCTGAGCTTCTACTCCTAACTTTTTCAAATCACGGATAGTGATATAGGCTTCTGCAACATTGCGGGAAAAACGATCCCACTTTATAAAATAAATATAGTCTACATACCCTCGGTTCTTTTTGATGAACTTCATTATTTTGAGCCATTCAGGGCGATTAAACGATTTACCGCTTTCATCATCATGATAAAAACCAACTACATCAATTTCGCCTTGTTCACAGAATTTTACCAGCTTTACTTTTTGATCTAATGGGCTATAACCATTATTTTGTTCATCAGTAGATACTCTGGTATAAATAATTGCTCTTTTTTTCATGCCGCTTGTTTTAACGTTTCATTATTTGCTTCAAATCCTTCCTTATCTTTAAATCTTTCCTGAGCATCCAGTATAATTTCAATTATATGATAAAGCCAATCTCTTATTTCTAAGATTTCTTCATCCGTGTATTGAACGCCATTCCGATTAAGAATCTTTCGACATTCGGCTAGTGTTACCTTGTTGTTTTCCAGATTCATAATTCAAATTTTACTTGTTTAAATTCAAAAAAGAACGAAAGTAACTTAATTCCTAATGTCAATACAAATATATTGATTATCAATATGTTACGATCTAATAAAGGGGATTTTTTATTCACAATCCTTTTAATAATGTATGCTTGTTCCTTTTTCATGATTACCCATTTTTTGACAAAATTGTGGTATATAAAAAATGAGCTGACCGGATATTTAACCTCCATGAGTATTCTTATACAACCATAATCGTTTATGTTGTTTTATTATTTAAAACACAAATGGTTTGGACATAGGATGAGTTAATTACAAAATTGAAATGGTTACGGATGAATTGAAAACAAACTTGAACCAATTGAGGAAAATTGCGGAGTATTTAGGGAGGAGTTAATTACAGAAAATAAAAGTTAAGGAGCGTTTAGGGAGTATTTGCGGAGCAATTGGGGAAAATACTTTTTTGATTGATTTTGATAGGAAATCGCACTCATTTAATGAGATTATCGAAGCTTTTTATCATTAAAAGCATAATTAAAATAAATATCTCACAAAATGAGATGGCTTTTAAGAATAATGCTATATTTATACTGTATAAGATCAATTAAAATGAACCGAATAAAAGAGGTGCTGGAAGAAAAGGGCTTAACTCAAACTTGGTTATCGGAAAAATTAGGAAAGAGTTACAATATGGTAAACTCTTATGCTCAAAACAGAAGGCAACCAAGTATTGAAATATTGTTTGATATAGCAAAGCTTTTAAAGGTAAGCCCAAGAGAATTATTAAGTAAGTAGTATGAAATTTAACGAAGACTCAAGAGTAAAAATACCAGCGCTGCTGCATCTAACGAGATTGGGATATTCCTACATGTCTCGTAAAGAGCATTTTAAGAGAAATGAAGAATGTAATATCTTCCCAGAGTTATTTTTAGCTTCAATTTCAAAAATTAATCCCGGTGTTGCAACAAATGAAATTGAAAAACTATTAGAAGAATTAATTCTAAAATTGGATTATGATGACTTAGGAAAAGCTTTTTATAACGAGCTAACTAAATCATCAGGTATTAAATTAATCGACTTTCAGAATTTCCAGAACAACTCATTTCATGTTACAACGGAACTCACTTGCAAAAATGGTGATGAAGAATTTAGGCCCGATATAACTGTTCTTATTAATGGAATGCCGCTTGTTTTTATAGAAGTAAAAAAGCCTAATAATAAAGAAGGTGTGATTGCAGAACGTAACCGAATAAATGCACGCTACCAAAACAGAAAGTTTAAACGCTTCGCAAATATTACGCAGTTGATGATCTTCTCCAATAACATGAATTATGAGGACGGAGTAGTAGAACCTTTAATGGGAGCGTTTTATGCAACATCATCATTAAAGGATTTACATTTCAATTATTTTAGAGAAGAAGAGAATCTGAATCTCACCTATTTACTAGCTCCTGAAAATGATGCTATTGAAAATACTGTTTTAAAAGATAACAATGTTGAAGTGATTAAGCACTCTCCTGAATTTCAACAAAACAAACATTACAATACGCCAACAAATAATATCATCACTTCTCTATTAAGTAAAGATCGTTTAGCGTTTATGCTCAATTATTCCATTGCTTATGTTGAGGAAGAAGTTAATGGCAAGAAAGAATTGCAAAAGCACATCATGCGTTATCCTCAGATTTTTGCATGCAAAGCCATTGAAAGAAAATTAGATGAAGGTGTTAAAAAAGGAATTATATGGCATACGCAAGGATCTGGCAAAACCGCACTTGCTTATTATAATGTAAAATTCTTAACCAACTATTATCAAAAGAAAAACATTATACCAAAATTCTATTTTATCGTTGATCGCATTGACTTGGCTATACAAGCGAGTTCTGAATTCGCCAATCGTGGTTTGAGAGTCAATAGAGTTAATTCAAAATCTGATTTTGTTAGCGACTTGCAAACTCTTGGCGCTATTCATAATGACAGCGGTCAAGCAGAAATTACTGTTATCAATATTCAAAAGTTTAGTGAGGAAGCCGTTGTATTAAAAGATATTAATTACGATCTCAATATTCAACGCATTTATTTTTTAGATGAAGCTCACCGTTCTTACAATCCAAAAGGTAATTACTTAGCTAATTTAATTAATTCAGATAAAAGCGCTATTAAAATAGCTTTAACAGGAACTCCATTATTGAAACAGGTAATTGGTGAATATGATAGTAAGGCTTTATTTGGCGATTATATTCATAAATACTATTACAACCGTTCTATTGCCGATGGTTATACCTTACGTTTAATACGTGAAGGAATAGATACCAATTACAAAATGAAGATGAAGGAAATCCTTTCTCAGATTGATGTATTAAAAGGTGATGTTGAGAAGAAGTTGGTTTATGCTCATCCTAAATATGTAGAACCTTTGCTTGATTACATATTGGAGGATTTGTACCGCTTTAGAAGCACAGAAGCTGACGACTCCTTAGGCGGGATGGTTGTTTGTGATTCTTCCGAACAAGCAAAAGCTTTATTTGAGCAATTTGAAAAGCGTTTTGGCATTCAGGAAACAGAAGCTGTAAATTTGAGTATGGCAGCCGAACCGCTGGTTATATACGGACAAGCTCGCCAGAAATTACGCGCTGCTATCATTTTGCACGATGTGAATGATAAGGAAATCCGTAAAGATTTAATTGATGCTTTCAAAAAAGGAAAGATAGATGTACTGTTTGTATTTAATATGCTTTTAACGGGCTTTGATGCTAAACGTTTGAAGAAGCTATATCTTACCCGTATTATAAAAGATCATAATTTATTACAAACACTTACCAGAGTTAACCGACCGTATAAGCATTACAAATTTGGCTATGTGGTAGATTTTGCCGACATCACTTCTGCTTTTGATCGCACCAACAAATTATACTTTGACGAATTGCAAACAGAACTAGGCTCTGATATAGAGGGTTATAGTATGCTGTTTAAATCGGCTGAAGAAATTGAACAAGACATTCAAAAAATACGAGAAACACTATTTCAGTACGATACATTGAATGCCGAAAACTTTAGCCAACAAGTTAGCGAAATACGAGATAAGAAAATACTGAACGAAATTATAAAAGCTTTACGCACAGCTAAAGAATTAAAGAACATTATCCGACTGGAAGGTTATGATGACCTTTTGCAAAAAATGGACTTCTTTAAATTAAATCAGTTGTTAAATGTGGCGGAGGCTCGGTTAGGAATGATTAATAGCGTAGATGCCATTCAAAATAGTACCGATACAACGAGCTTGATTAATACAGCTTTAGAAGATATTTACTTTGTATTCACTAAAATATCAGAAAGTGAGTTAATACTAGCTGATGAATTAAAAAGCTGGCTTCGTAAAACACGCGAGGGCATGCAAGATAATTTTGATCAGCAAGACCCTCGTTTTATTTCTTTGAAGGAAGAACTGGAACGCATCTTCAAAAAGAAAAACATGGAAGAAGTAACTCAGGAAGAAATGAGAGACAACATTGTCCTTCTGAAATCCATTTACGAACGAGTGCGTGAATTGAATCGTCAGAATGATTTACTGAAATCGAAATATCAGCAGGATGAAAAATATGTGCGTATCCACAAACGATTGAAAGAACAAAGCACATTAAGTTTAAAAGAAATAGAGCTATATGAAGCCTTACAACATTTGAAACTGAATACCGATGAACAACTCATGAACAATAACCGTTTAATAGAAAACGAAAGTTATTTTCAGGAGTACATCATGCAAATGCTTGTTAGAGAATTAAAACAAGAGAAAAAAATAAATCTTGATTTTAATACAGCGCAAGCCATAAACATATTAATTGTAAACGAATATTTAACGCAATATAACGGAAGAAGGGTATGACCAAACATTTAGAATTTATAACACAAACCAAATCACTGATTGATAGTTTAAAGAGTGTTTGTGCCAATTACGGACTAGGTAATGATGGAAACGAATTTAAGATCATTACACAAATGTTCTTGTACAAGTTCATGAACGATAAGTTCAGTTTTGAGGCAAAGAAAAATGAACCAAAACTAGCTAAAGCAAAGAACTTTCAGGAAGCATTGGAAAAGCTGAAGAAAGATGAGTACAAGTTTTTGTTGGCAGCTAATGGGCCTGATATTCCTAAATTGTATGCCAACCACACCATTACGCATTTATATAATAGCCAAACACAGCCCGATTTTGCGGTACTGTTTGATGACACCTTACGTGCCATAAGCATTAATAATACCGATATTTTTTCTGTAAAATCATCCAGTGGTTCTAAAGATAAAATGTTTGATGAGTTGAGTCAATTTATTTCGGATTCCTCTCAACGTGATGCGTTTTGCCGTGCGCTTATTAATAAACTGTTTGATTTTAGTTTCGAAAATATGTTTGGCGAGAAATACGATTTTTTTGCCACCATTTTTGAATACCTCATTAAAGATTACAATACCGATAGTGGCGGAAAGTATGCAGAGTATTACACACCGCATGCCGTAGCCCGTATTATGGCGGCCATTATGGTTCCTGAAAAAGTAAAACGGGTGACTTGTTATGATCCAAGTGCAGGATCGGGAACTCTATTAATGAACTTAGCGCATGCCATTGGAGAAAAGAATTGCAGTATATACTCAGAAGATATTTCTCAAAAATCATCGAGCATGTTGCGATTAAATTTGGTGTTAAACAATTTATCGCATTCTATCCCAAACATTATTAAAACCAACACTATTGCCGAACCATATTATTTAGATAAGAAATTTGATTACATCGTTTCTAATCCTCCCTTTAAATTAGATTTCTCCGATTTTAGAGATCAATTAGAGAAAGATAGTTTTAAAGAACGCTTTTTTGCAGGCATACCCAATGTGCCTAAAAACAAAAAGGAGAGCATGGCTATTTATGTATTGTTTATACAGCACATTATGTATAGCCTGAGCGATAAAGGAAAAGCCGCCATTGTATTACCTACAGGTTTTATTACCGCACAAAGTGGTATTGAACGCAAAATACGCGAACAACTCATTGAGCGTGGATGGTTGCGTGGTGTGGTGAGTATGCCGAGCAATATTTTTGCGAGTACAGGTACTAATGTGAGTGTATTATTTATTGACCGAAAAGCTGATAACGAACACATTGTACTGGTTGATGCCAGTAAATTGGGTGAAACCATAAAAGATGGTAAGAACCAACGCACCGTATTAAACGAAAAAGAAGAGCAGCGCATTATTGATGCGATGAACTTAAAAAAGCCAGAGGAAGATTTTAGTGTGGTTGTAACACAAAACGATATCCGTAATAAAAATTACAGCTTTAGCGCTGGGCAATATTTTGATGTAAAAATTGAATACAAAGACATTACGCCCAAAGCTTTTGCATTAAAAATGGAAGGTTTTAAAAATAATTTAAATGCCCTTTTTACGGAGTCAAAAAAGTTGGAGAAGGAAATTCAGAAACAATTAGACGGGATTAGATATGAGTAAAATATTATTTGAACGAATTTTAGTTCCTAAAGACGGTTTAATCAAGGGACCTTTTGGCGGTGATATAAAAAAATCATTATTTGTTCCAAAGACACATGATGCCTATAAAGTTTATGAGCAAGGCGTCGTTTTAAAACAAGATATCAATTATGGCGACTACTATATTTCAAAAGAACACTTTGAGCAAAAACTGAAACGGTTTCAGGTAAAGAAAGGAGATATTCTAATGACAGGGGCAGGTACTCTGGGAGAATTAATTACAGTGCCTGAAAATGCTCCTAAGGGTGTAATAAACCAAGCCTTACTTAGAATAAGATTAAACGAAGAAATTATCACAAGTGATTTTTTCAAATACTATTTCAAATATTACATAAAAGCAATAATAAGTAGAATTAATGGAGACTCTGTTATCCCAAATCTCCCCCCATTGTCAATTATAAAAAATACAGAAATAGATATACCTAATCTAAATGTTCAAGAACAAATAGCTAAAGTTCTTTCAACATTAGATTCCAAAATCGAACTCAACAATAAAATAAATGCGGAGTTAGAGGCCATGGCCAAAACCATTTACGATTATTGGTTTGTACAATTTGATTTCCCAAATGCAAAAGGAAAGCCTTATAAAAGCATTGGTGGTAAAATGGTTTGGAATGAGGAATTGAAGAGAGAAATACCAGCGGGATGGGAGGTGAAAAAAATGGCTAGCTTAACTGACAATATTTCAAGAGGCATTTCTCCAAATTATCTTGAATCAGGTGGAATATGTGTGTTAAATCAAAAATGCATTAGAGACAACAAGGTTATATTTGAATTCAGCAGAAGACACAATGATCAGATAAAAAGTGTAAATACAAAAAAAATTAATATACACGATGTTCTTGTTAATTCAACAGGAGTCGGGACATTAGGTCGCGTCGCAATAGTTAAGAGACTACCGGAGGATTTGATAACAGTTGACTCTCATGTAACCATTGTTCGGGCAAATTCAAAAGAAATTAACCCTGTGTATTTTGGATTCTCATTAATTCAAAAACAAAAAGAAATTGAGGGATTTAGTGTAGGTTCAACAGGGCAAGTTGAACTAAGTAGGAGCCAATTAGAGGGTATTAACTTAATCGCTCCTCCTGATGAGATTCAAAAATTATTTGGAGAGATGTATAAAAGTATATTAAATCGAATGTCAATTTGTGAAAGTGAAAACGAACAACTCGCTTCTCTTCGTGATTGGTAATTACCAATGTTAATGAATGGGCAGGTAAAGATTGTAGATGCTGAGAAGATGTTGAATGAAAAGTTAAGTCCCGATAGCTATAGGGAGGTAGCGGAGAAGCAAGAGAAGTACATAATATCAAAGCTTAAAAAATTTAATTAATATATGATGGAAGTTGCTGTAATAAAAAGTAATTCAAACTTTACTCCTTATAAATTTTATACGGAGTTTTTAGAAGATGTTGCTGAATTCTATTCTAATGGAAATAAAGATATCTTTTTTAGGTTATTCGAAAAAGGGGATTCTGATTTTAATGCAGAATATAGAATAGATCCAATAGTAATTCCATTATTATTAAGCTTGTTTGAACAGCTTAGTAAATTTCATAAAAAGGAAATACCCGTTCTCCTTAACAATAATCCCTCAACTATATCAGTTTTAGAGTTTTTATATCGGTGTGATTTTTTCTATGTTGGAGGCAATAATAAGAATCCTACCTTTCCAATTGGAAAGAGAGTAATTTCTTTTAACGAAACATATTTAGGGGCTTTTAGACAAAAGTTAATTCGTCGAGATCATAAACTTAGAGTTTATTCATTAGCAGATGATGGATTAAATAATTCAATTCAATCGTATCGTTCAGAAGAAGAAAAAAGAGATTTTTTAATTTCACATTATACATATAAAGTTCAGGAACACTTTCATGAATTATTGTCTGATAATACAAGCACATTACAACTTCACAATACATATATAGATATTTTATCTGAATTAATTGCTAATGCAGTTTTACATTCTAAATCAAATGCTTTCGTATTAATGTTTGTAGACAGATTTAAAACTAAATTTTCAATATCAGACAACGGAATTGGTTTGGAAATATCTATGCAACAGAAACACGCCTTAATCTATTATACACCGAATGAGTTTAAAAATCAATTAGAAAAAATCTGCGATTTGCCTAAAATTTCACCTAGTATTCTTAAAAATCTTCATGTAATATTTGAAACACTCTATTATTCCTCTCTAAAAGACAGGAAGGGACTGTTTGACTTAATGATAAGTTCAGTTTTAAAATGTCAAGGATATTTTAGACTACATTTTGAAAATTGTCAAATTTTAGTTTCAAATAGAATGAAAGATGATTTGATAAGATTAGATAAAGTAAGAAATGAAATATACAGCACCCACGTCAAATTCAATTTGGGTCAAATAAAGGAAGATGATTGGAAAAATTCAATAATATCTAAATCTAGTGAAATACTGATGGAATTCACTAAATTCTTCAAACATATGGAAAAGAAATATAGTGATGACATAGTGTTTTCTTCTTTACGTTTTTACAAAGTTAAATTTAGAGGTGTACATATTGAAGTTGAAATCCCTAATTCGTTTGAAGCATGATAATATCTAAAATAAAAACAAAAGATTTTACTTACTTCAATATGCATGCAGAAGAAGTAGTAACAGCAAATTATATTGAAGATTTAAATACTGGTGTTTATACTGATAGACTTCAAATTGTAACTATTCAACGTGTTCTTAAATGTTTGCAATCAGAATCTATAATTAAAAATATAGTTCTCGATTTTAAAAATATTAATGCTTGCCAACCAAATTTAAATAAGCAATTATTTGATCTTAAGAAAAGTGGATATAAAATTCTTTTTTACAATATAAGTCAATCCCTTTGCGAGGAGTTATCATTAACCTCTATCTCAAATAAGAAAAATATTTTATCAGATAAGATCTATTTAAAATATTATTTTTTCGAAGATGAAAATGATTTGTTTACTTCAATTTTAATTGAACCCTCAAAATTATTTGAAAAGAAGTTTAAAGAAAAAATTAAACTTTACATTAATTCACTATCTGCTCCCCATACATCATCTTTTGTATATCTGACGTCATACGTTGATGTTAAGAAATTTATAAGTATGGAAAGAGAGTTCATGCTGTTCTCACTATATAAATTGGCTTTAAAAGTTAGGAAGGAATGGAGAGTAGAAATTGATAAAAAACCAATATTGATTTGTCAAAGCATGAATAGCGCCTATATAGTCTCAGTCCTTTCAAATCTGCTTAAGCTTGACATACTTATACTTGATAAAATTGGTCCTGTTAATAAGCTTTATAATCGACCAGAACGAAATATTTCAAGAGATAGGAAGTATATTGTTGTTTCGGATTTAGTTTGTTTGGGTACAGAGGTTAAAATTGTGAAAAATATAATTCAGTTTATTGGTGGTAAATATCTAGGCAATGTATCTCTTATTAAAACTGAAACTTTATCTAAATCAGATATTAAACGTGTTGATTCAACAATAGCCGTATTTTCTATTAATCGTTCAAATAACAAAGAACTTAATTATAATATTACAACCGACTTAGAGCCACTGAAATGAATAAAGTAATTCTTCATATATCGGATTTGCATGTAACAATGCATAAGCTTAATGATCAAACCATTAATCCTAAGGTAGATTCATATCTCACAACAAATGAAAATGAGACAAGATCAAACTTATTTATTGACAAATTCATTGATCTTATAAAGGATGATTATAAAAACTCTGAATTTATTCTAGTTTTAACTGGTGATATTTCAAATTCTGCTGAGATTAAAGAATATGATTACGCAGAGAAATATATATGTAGAATCTTGAAAGGATTAAATATAGATTCAAAAAGTTGTTTATTGTTACCTGGTGATCATGACGTTCACAGAAGATCTATTGAAAACGAACTAGATATCAATCCACAAGAAGCGCCTTATTTGTTAAACGAAGTTAAGTATAAAAATTTTTCTAAGCTTTACAAGAATATAAAGAAAGCAGAGTTTCCATTTAATAAGATAATAATCGAACATTTAAATATTGATTCCAAAATACTTTTATTAGGCATCAATTCAAATTTCAAAATAGGCAACAAAGGTGGTGAAGGATTCATCCCTATTGATAAATTTAAAAATGAATTAGAAGAATTAAAAAATAATCTAGCTAATGATAATTTAAATTATATTGCTTTTTGGCATCATAACATTTCAGCAGGCTATGATAATTTAAATTCTGGACAATGGGAAAGCTCTAACAGAAAGGAGTTGTTAGCGGAACTTGAAAGACAAGGAATAAAATTCATTTTTACAGGTAATGAGCATACCTCGAATTGCAAATCAATACTTATGGGGTCAATTACATCAAGTGACTCTGGGGCATTATCTAGTGAGAAACATGATGCTGCTTTTAAGGTTTATCCAATTGAAATCGGAGAAAACGTTAAGCTATTAAATAAAATCTATGGTCTTCAAAAAACAGGAGGCAATGATGAAGAATACTTTTGGCAATTGCGCACAAATTCTCGCGCAAGGCAACCAGATTATTTTGAGGTTTTTAATAAAAACAATCAGATTATAGAAAAAGTATTAGAAATCCCAGCCGCAACCTCTGAATTAGGACAAGTTATAGTTCAAGAAAGAGAAATTTATAAAACTGATGAGATATATAACAATACTGTGTTTTCAGATAAACTTTATGATATTGTTAAAGAAAAAAAACTTTTTCATTCAGGTCACTTTCACTGGAGTGAAACATCAAGAGCCCATAATTGGATTGACGTTTCTAAGATGCTAGAGGATAATGAGGATCTGTATTTTGCTCAAAATGCAATAATAGATGTGATTGATTCTTTCTCATTGAACAACAATTGTGACTTAGTAATTGGTTTAGGTTATGAAGGAAATATATTATCAAGCAAGCCTTCATTAAAATTTAATATTCCATATGCATCTCTTCCATATTCATACAGATACAATGACCATCACGATTATGAAAAAAAATTAAACTTTAGCAATGATGATAAAAAATTTAAAAAAGTTCTTATAATAACAGACGTTGTAAATGATGGTAGAACTATTCGAAAATTAATTGCAAAAAGGGAAAAAGAATTTTTTAAATATGTAAATGAAATAATTGTTGTTTCATTATTTTATACTGGCTATGGAGATGTAAGCACTGATGTTTTAAATTACGACAAACTCCCCAAGAATTATGATTTTGAAAATGACCATGAAGTAAATAATATAAAGTTTTATACGGTAAAAAGTCTTAGAATTGAAAAATGCCCTTATGGAAAAAACTTCAGAGAAGAATGCTTTATTTATAAAGATGATTTAAGTTGTGTACATTTATTTTATGACGAAAGAATAATAAAATAAATTTTGATTAATTAATTATTTATGAGTTATGACTTTATATTCGAATAATACTGGTAATCTCAAGGAAAAAAGAGAAAAGCCTTTTAAATTAGAAAAAGATATTCAAAAAATATTTGAAGAAAATCTTTTTCAAATAATGGGTTTGGATTTGGTGAAAATCTGAGTTTACCATTAAAAACAAAAGGATTGATACTCTGGCTTTTGATAAACAAAGCAAAGCGTTTATAATTATTGAATATAAACGAGATAGAAACAGTAGTGTTGTTGATCAGGGTTTTACCTACTTAAGTCTCATGCTTGAAAATAGAGCGGATTTTATCATCGAGTATAACGAAAGCTTAAAACAAAATTTGAAGCGAGATGATGTAGATTGGAGTCAAACAAGGGTAGTTTTTGTTTCAACCGGATTTACCGAAAATCAAATACAAGCAACTAATTTTAAAGATATAGCCATTGAACTTTGGGAAATAAAACAATTTGAGGATAACCTTATTTCTATCTCACAAATAAAGAAATCCAGTTCAGCGGAAAGCATTAAACCATTAGCGCAACAAAACGAAGCGCTTAGTAAAGTAACAAAAGAAATTAAAGTTTATACCGAGCAAGACCATCTTGAAAATGTAAATGATGCCGTTCAGGAATTATATGAAAAGTTTAAAACTTCTATTCTAAACTTAAGTGATGGCATTGAAATACAGCCAAAGAAAGATTATATCGCATTTAAAAAGGGAACAAACATTACTGATCTTACCATTTTAAAGAAATCACTTAAAATGTGGATTAACCTCAAAAAAGGCAAATTAGATGATCCAAAGAAATTAGCTGAAGATGTTTCATCTAAAGGACACTGGGGTAATGGTGATTATCAAATTCAAATAGAAAACGATAACAATTTAGAATATATCATGAGCTTGGTTAAGCAAGCAATTCATTAACTAACTTTTGTTTCAGATTATACAACAAGAACTTTTCTCAACCCATTATATTCACTATTATAATCGTATATCACTAAAGGCATCTCTTTTTTCGGCAACAGAGTCAATCCGACTTTTATAGCTAAAGGAGCAGGTATTGCAGGTAGGACATGTGTTTCTTTGTCTTTTCCGTACAAATTTTGTATTTCATTCAACGTTTCTCTAAAATGCATCTCAAAAATCGCTATTTGTTCTCTTACTTTTAAGAAATGAGTACTAGGTGTACCATCGATGGTTATTTCATAAACGTCCGTGTTTTCTTTTAAATGATCTGGAAATTTATCAGAGTTTATAAAGTCACTAATGGATAAAACCAATGCTACATTATTGTTGGGGTTGCATTTAGTAGGTCTTTTAACAACGATTGAAGGAAGGGTTTCTTTTGTTTTTTTCCAATGCCAGTCTTGAGTATCTCTATGTCTTTGATATAAGCCAATTTTATTTACGAAGGTGTCTGAAATAGCTTTGCCTAATACAATTAATAAGGGAATAGGAGCAAGTGCAAATATACTCAGGTGTTCGATCTTATCTTCACTAATGCCTTTTCGTTTTATATCTTCTTTTATTTTTGCTTCAATTTGTTGTGTTGAATATTCCCAGTAGTTTTTATCACCATCTCCTGCACCGAAAGTTAAATCTATAATATATCCTTTACCATTAGGATAAAGTTTTTCTGCAATAATTGTTCTTTTAGCTTCGTCAGAACTAATATCAACAGCTCTCTTATCAATATTGGCTTTAAATATTAAGATCTCTGTTTTAGAAACATTTTTTATTTCAGTAACAGTTTTAATACGTGTTTCATGTTCTTTTTTCATTTCTTGTAAAAGCTTCACAGGATAAAGTTGTGAAAGTTGTGAATTATCAATTTCATCATGACATATTTGACACAACAACATAATATTGTCAGGGCTAATTTGTAAATCTTCAGATTTACTTCCTCCTCTAGGACCATCTTTACTTGCACCGATGATATGAGCGAGCTTGCCAAAATTGGCATCACTTAATGTTAATTCATTATACCAAAGTGGTTTATTACAACCTCTAAATTCACATCTCCCACCTGAATCATTCCATACTTTCAATTTAATATTATCAGGTATATTTTTCCGAGTGTTTTTTGTTTTTTTAATGCTTGCTTTCTTTTTAGTTTTCATATATCTCAAGTCGCTTAATTTTTAAAGTTCTCCTGTCTCCTTCCCAAACTCTTAATTCCTTTATGCCAACAATTATAAAATAAAGATATCTGCTGGAAAAACTGTCTTTGGCTAATCGTTCTTTCCAATTTTCAATATCTGTATTAGATGGAGTCGGATAAGATTCAGGGTGTGTATGCCACTCACCAAGATAATTGCAAGTGCCGTTACTTTTTAACCATTTGCTATCAATAATTCTTTGATGGGATTTTGCATTACGAACAAATGAATATCGCGTGGATTTGTCGCCTATCATAGGTATAGTGACTTCATCAATAATTATATTTTTTGAATTAATTATAAATCTTCCCAGTAATACACCACCAGCTTCATTCTTATCATCAGTGTCTTGACGAAACTTCAGCATCCGTTCCATTGCCTCATCGGAAATTTTGAACTTTCCTTTATTTGTCATTTTAAATGTATAAGTCATGCCTTACAAATATTACAATGTTCATTTCCAAAACTGTTAGCTCGCTCATTTAATTCTTCATCTGTCATTTTATATCTCTCCGACAAAATATACCCTTCTTTCAAAAATATTTCTGATCTGCCTCTCCATGAATATATACCATTTATACTTTCATTGTAATTTAAAACATCTATTAACTTTTTAAGAGTTAATAGAGCAGTTTGCATTGAATCAATTGAACCATAAGGTGTATATGCTGAACCACATCCTGAAAGGTTTTTTAAAAACGATTTGGGCTGAATAGAGTTTGCAAATGATGCAACATTATACTTCTCATCATTACAGTATAAACAATTATAGCAACTATTCTTTTGTAAATTGGTAACTAAACAATGACCTCCAATACCATAAGGATCGTTCCAGCAATACAAAACAGGTTTGCCATGAATTTTGGAATAAAATTCATTATTTAAATACGTATTTATGGTAACATTTCCTGTTGCAACTATTATAAAATCATAATTATTAAAATTAACCTTTTTCTTTAAAATGAGTTCTTCAATTGAACTGCTGATAGCTGTAATTGAACTATGAGGAAAATTATTTTCAATTTTTTCTTTTAGAGCAATTGCTTTGTTTTTACCCAATTTAGAAAAACCGACAGCATGACGATATGAATTTGATGCAGATAAATTATCGCTATCTACTATAGTTAAATTGAAAAATCCATTCCTTACAAGCTCTTCAGAAATAAAACCACCTATTGATCCAGCACCTATTAGTAAGCCTTTGCTACTTGACGGTTCCGTACTGTTTCCTCCACGTTTATAAAGAGAATTCTTGTCGAGCTTATCTACTGAAATTGGAGTTATTTTGCCTTCAAAATTTTCTGCTAAAAGTGGAAATGAACCGCTTTTTATGTTTGAGAATTTTACACCAAAAACACACTGTGAGCCATTTTTTTGATTAAAACAAAAGAATACATACTCTGTCTTTTTTGAATAGGAAGGGGTTATCTTTTCAAGCTTGCGTTTTATTGTTGGATTAAGTGAATTAATAATTGAATTTATATATTCAATACTTATTTCTTTGTTATACCTCGGTGGAGTAAAATCATTTGAAGGAATAAATGGAATTAGAAGACTGTTATGATAAGAAATTCCTTTGTCCGTAATATTAAAAAACTTACTAGTTTGATTAATACACTCATTATCATCGGATGTTACAATTGTGAAATTTTCATGAAATCCTATTTTAACTTTTTGAGGTTCATCCGTGTACAGTAAATTACTGTAAATACATTCGGAATTATCAATTCTTACCCAGTAGTCTTCAAATTCACTAATAAAATCCCCACTATTGATTTTTAGAAGTCCGTTCTCAACTGTTGTTTTACTCAACTCATATGTCTCTCTGATTACTTCTAGAGGGTTATTAAAATCAATGTAAACATAATCATCATGTGTATAACAGATTTTCCCATCTCTTTCAATATGAGGTATTTGTTCATAATCATCATAATTACGGATATAGAACTGAGGTAAAGAAAGTGGAAATTTGTAATCAAACCCAATCAAAAACTGAGTACTTATTTCATTAATTGTATCATTAAAAGAAAATGTGCAAGCCAGCTTCTTTTTAAGTTCTGGCTTTACACATTCTTCGATATTATTAAAACAATCAATTTGTTTAAGTAAATTGAATATATCTGCCGGCTCCATAGTTAAGCAGATTCATTGGTACTTACAACAGATTTAGTTCTACTTTGTGCTGTTTCTTCTTTTGAAGGAATTGGAAAATCTTCACCAAATTCTTTCTTTAGCATTTTACAAGCTTCATGTGGATCTGCTTCGTTATATGATTCTTCCAATACGTTTTTCAACTTTATAAGTTTTTCTTTAAATGTTTTACATTGGTCATCAGTCATTTTTTCAAACAGATCATTATATGGTGGAACAGGAAGTTTCACTTCTATTCTTCCGCTCCATGAGCTAAATTGATTAATAATGTACTTAGTGAAATCAATCAATGATTTATGATCATCAATAGCTTCTCTGCCGCTGAAATAATCTTTAACAACTGGCTTAAATCCGTTATATGCCAATGCCGTAAGGGCAATTCCAGTAGGCTTGCCATTAATGGAATCAAATTTTATATCCTTCCATCTTTTAAAATAACGAATAACTCTAATGAACTGGGCTTTTTCATTAACATCAGTGAACCTTCCATTTATTTGTTCTTTTAAACGCTTCGGTTCCGATACTTCCCAGATGTTTTGATCTTTTGAAATCGTAGGTTTACCTTTTGCGAGGTAAGTTCTTGAATCTTTATTTGATTTTGCATCAGAGTAAATAGCAAAGTCAATATGAAATTTAGGAAATCCTTCTTCAGTGTATTGAACACGAATACAAGGCTTTTTCCATTCAACTGTTCGGAATTGTTTAGCATTTAATGCGTCAAATACCCACCCTTTAACTTCAAGCGTGGAATAATTGTCTTTATCAATATTAAACAAAAGTGCTACATCAATGTCGTAATCATCTTCATTGTATGCAGGTTTAATACCTGTTCCCATTGCGTAACTTCCTTGATTGAAAATATCAAAAGTTACTAATGCTTTTTTTTCGTCTTCCGACTTCTTTTTTAAATATGCTCTGATTTCTTCAATTAGCATATCTCTTTTATCAATAACCTGTTTGTTATCTACTGTTTCAAGCTTTATAGCATCGTGAAACTTATAAAATTGTGATTGTACTGTATTATTCATTTTAATGTCTCCACTTTAACCCGCGGAATAATGGTTTTAAATAATTAATAATTCCGGGTTATTTAAATGGAATAATTTTCTGGATTTGTTTTTTTCAAATCCTTTCATACTTTTGCGCCTGCGAAACAACAAAAGCGGAGTATTTTATTTCATCTAAATAACTCGTTTTTACATTTACATAATGAGGCCAGAGCCTTATTATTGTTTATGTTTTTAAAGTTTTAGGAACGTAAATTTTCTTTCAATAAGCAAGCCTCCTTTCTTAATATTTCTAGTTTAACATCTATATCATTAATCCTAATAGGTTCTATATTTAATTGCTTTTGAAAAAGATGTTGAAGTTTTTCACAGGTTAGTTCATGTATTTCATTCAGTCCTCTAATTCTTTGATTGAATAAGAATGCTACTATTGAATATGTTGTTACCACTGTACCTCCTGATGAAGCAATTGCGGTGAACACATCCATTTTATATTTCAACATCAAATAATTTGTAAAAGCAATAAAAGCGAAGAACAAAATGAACTTCAAACTAATTATTGTTAAACGGGCATAAAGTGCTGCTCTTTTAATTAATTTAATGATCCTTTCTTTTTCTTTAATCAATTCTCTAATTTCATTCTGTTTTACTAACCACTTTCTATACCATTCATTCTTATTATTCTGAACGTATTCTATTATAAGTTTTATAACATGATATATAAATATTACACCTATTGTTATTATTATGGCTTTTAGCCACCACGGTAAATCATTCCACTTCATAATTTTGTTATTAGTCGATTATTGTTAAAATCTTCATAAGTTTTATATTTCCTTGTTCTTTTTATCACTATCTTTGTTTCATATATTAAACAATTGAGCTATTTGTTTCACAAAAATAGCGAAAATATTAATATGTTTCATTAATGAAACAATGTTTAACTAATGAAAAGTTATTAACATGTCTACAACATTAAATAGTGATCTTTTATCTGGTATGATAAAAGAGAAACGTGGCAAGCGTGGTCTTCGTGAAATTTCAGCTGAAATAGGTGGTGTAAGCCCAGCAACTCTCTCTAGAATTGAAATGGGTAAAATTCCAGATGTTGACACTTTCATCAAATTGTGTAAATGGCTAGAGACTCCTACCGATACTTTTATTATTGATCATGGTAACGTTGAGTTAAAATCAAATAGAGAGCATATTGTAGCGCATTTAAGGGCTGAAAAAGAATTGGAGCCATCTACTGTACAAATGCTCTTGAAAATGATAGACATTGCATATGCCACTAAATAATATTCTTTGTGGCAAAGGAAAGTTTATTACCTCATGGCTTCAAGGCTAAAGCAGAAAGAACTGCTCTTGAGTATCGTAAGAAACTTGAGCTAGAACCTCATTCACCACTTTGTGGTTTCAAATTAGCAGAACACTTAAGTATTACGGTTTATCCCGCTATAGATATATTTCCTGCAAATACTAATCTTGACGAGCTTGTTGGAACTAAATCAAAAGATAAAGGTTGGTCTGCTTTAACTATGCTTACAGGTAATGATAATAAAATTATTATCCATAACCATCTTCACGCTCCTACACGTCAACAGAGTAATTTAATGCATGAGTTGGCGCATGTTATATGCGATCATCAGCACCCTAAAACACACCAAAATATTAAGCTTCCATTCTTCATGAGAGATTATGATCAACAACAAGAAGAAGAAGCAAATTATTTAGGTTCAACGTTGCAAATTACTCGTGATGGATTAATCTGGGCCTTAAAAAAAAGAATGGAAATAGATGAAATAGCTGAGCATTATAACGCTAGCCCTTCCATGGTTAAACTTCGGATAAATTCAACGGGAGTTAAACGTCAATTAAGCTATTTGTTTAAATAGTCAATTTATTATTTATTTTGCTTTAAGAGTTTATCTTGTTCCTTAAGTAGCATAAATAATGGCTTATTGATATAAAGCATATCACGTCCCAATTTTTCTCCTTTTAATAAACCTATTTCTTCCAGCTCTTTTAAGTATTTACTTGCAGTAAAACGTGTAACCTGTAATTTTTCTTCTAAGGTTGCAATGCGGCTATATGGTTGATTAAATAAAGCTTCAACTAATTCTTTTGAATAGATCTTTGGGCATTTTTCTTTTACATTATCAATCTCTTTATCTAATAATTTTTTAATGCTTTTTATTAATGCTATTGTGCTTTTTGCAGTTTGTTCAACCGAATCGAGCATATACAAAATCCAATTTTCCCATTCATTTTTTGTTCGCACTTTATCTAAGCCTTCGTAGTATTGTTTTTTGTGGTGGATTATATTAGAACTTAAATAGAGAATTGGTAAATCCAAGAGGCCGTTTAAGATTAAGTAGAGTACATTTATTATCCTTCCAGTTCTTCCATTGCCATCATAAAATGGATGTATAGATTCAAATTGATAATGTATAATAGCCATTTTGATTAATGGATCAGTCTCATCTTCACTATTGATATAGGTTTCTAAATTTTTAAGTTTTTCATCTATCACATCTTTACCAAAAGGAGGTGTGTAAATAACTTCTCCTGTTTTAGCATTTTTCAATGAAGTGCCCGGCTGTTTTCTTATACCTGCATTATTACCAATTAATACTTCTTGTAGCTTAATAATATCTCTTACAGTTAACAGTTGTTTTTTCTTAATAATTTCAAACCCCATCCATAAGGCTTCTCTGTAATTTAATACCTCTTTTACGTTCGGGTCTTGACTCATATTATCGGTAGAAAAAGCCTTATACAATTCATCTTGTGTTGTTATTATGTTTTCAATTTCCGAACTATCTTTTGCTTCCCTAAGAATTAAACTATTTAACACTATAGCTTGATTTGGGATAATACCTGCTAAGCCCTTAAGTTCAGCCAAAGCTTTATTAGCCTCGATTGTCTTTTTAAATACTTTGCCCGAAAATTCAATTTTGGGCGGAAGCAATGGTAATTTATTATATGGAGTTGATGGATTATTCATGGTTTCATTATATGTTTAAAAAATGTAAATATTTCAACATATTACAAATATATGTTAATTCATTCAACATATCACTATGATATGTTGAAAATATTTGATTATTTCAACATATTGTAATTATATGTTGAATCCGTTAACATATCAGTTTGGGCAAACAAAAGACTAATTTTAAAAAGAGAAATGTCTCTTATTATAAATGCTAAAAAGTCCAAATTGGTTTAAATACATACAAATAGCCAATTTTAATTTATTAAAGCTGGTCTTTGTTTTATTTCATGATAGCAAATACAATGTTTTGCATAATAATGAAACACCATACTTTTTCGTGTTAAATTTTTATTTATATGCGGTTCGCCACCATGCATTAAATTGGCATGCCAAATAAGTATATCGCCTTTGTTTGCTTTAAATACAAGTTTTTGTAACTTTTGTTCTTTTACTTTTGCTTCAAGCATTTCTTCATATGCTGTATAATTTTTATTTCCAATTAACCATTTATTACCTACGTTGTTATAATCTGGGTTTAAATAATAAGGTAATAAATGACTTCCGGGATAATAATGCAATGGCCCGTTTTCATCAGTAATATCTTCTAAAGCAATCCAAACACCAAGCAGGCCACCAAGCGGAAAAGTAGTCATGTGTACACTATCACTATGTGTATGTTGCTCACTACCTGTAATAAAATTAATGCTTTGAAAAAGCACAGCCGAATCATTTAGCAATGCGTTTAGCAATTCTTTAAGTTTTGGATCTTCACCTACACTTTTTATTAAAGGCGATTTATTAAGCACAAACATTAATTTATTGCGTTGCACAAATTTTATTTTACCCGCATTTAATAAATTATCTACTTCTAAATTAATAGCATTAACGGTTGTATCAGCTAAATAATTTTTTAAAACTAAATATCCATTTTTAGAATAGTCTAAAAAATGTTTTTGCGTTTCGGTGTTAGAATTTTTATAAATCTCCGTTTGATTTAATGGAACAACGGTTAAATTATTAGGTTTTAAAGCATTGGGGTTAGCCTTTTTAAAATCTATACTACTAATAGAGGAATAATATTTTTTATTTAAACCTAACTTGTTATAATGAGGTAAGTTATGTTTTAATTTTTTTTTATGAAAAAAATTATAAAGAGAATATAACGCCTTTAACCTAAGTAACATATTTTAATTAAAATCTACTTTTCCCAAAACTTTTCTTTTTTTCAAAACTGTTATTACCTTCTTTTTTAGAAAAATTACCTGATCTTTCTTTTTTACCAAAACCTCCATCGCGCTCTTTTCTTTCAGATTTACCAAAACCTCCACGATCATCGGATCTACGGCGTCCACCTTTAAAATCACGTTTTTCTCCTCCTTTAAAACCACCTTTGTAAGAGCTTCCTCCAAATCCTTTTCCTCCTCGTTCTCCTCCTTCTTTCATTTTACGGTTACTAACTTCAACACTAATTTTTCTGTTATTAAATTCTAAATCAGCGCTATTTAGGGCTAAAAAATTATCAACGAATTTACTTTCAGTTTCAAAAAACGAAAAACTACTTTTTACATCAACATTAAAAACCATACGAGGGTGTAATTTTGCTGCATCACTTAAAAAATCTTTTAAACTATTATGATTAAACCCATCCATATTGCCCATGTTTACAAAAAAGCGTGTGGTGCGGTGTTTACCAAATGCTCCATCAACGGCACCTTTTTCTATATTCAAATCAGGTGCGTTTTGGTAATACTCATGAAAACGGTTAAACTCTTCACTAATAAAGCGTTTAATTAATTCTTCTTTGGTTAAATCTTTTAACTCGTCATAAATTTTTGGTAAAAAGCTTTCAATTTCTTCATCTTTTACTTCAACATTATGAATTTTATTTACCAAATTTAATAATTGTTTTTCGCAAACTTCCGAACCGTTAGGAACGGGTTTACGTGTAAATTGTTTTTTAATTATACGTTCAATGTCTTTTATTTTACCTTGGTCTTTTGGTGTAATAATAGCAACAGCTATACCACTTTTACCTGCACGAGCTGTTCGTCCTGTACGGTGTGTATAATTTTCAACATCTTCGGGTAAATTATAATTAATAACATGCGTTACATCATTTACATCAATACCACGGGCAGCAACATCAGTAGCAACAAGCATTTGTAAAGTACGGCTTCTAAAACGTTTCATTACAAAATCGCGTTGACTTTGCGAAAGGTCACCATGTAAAGCATCTGCACTGTATCCGTCTTTTATTAAACCATCTGCCACTTCTTGTGTTTCGGCTTTAGTTCGGCAAAAAATAATGCCAAAAATATCGGGGTAATAATCTGCAATTCGTTTTAAAGCTAAATATCTATCTCTTCCTTGAACTAAATAATAAATATGCTCTAAATTATCTGCGCCTTCATTTTTTTTACCAGTAGTAATTTCTACAGGTTTAGTCATATAATTTCTTGCAATTCTTTCAACCTCTTTAGGCATAGTTGCACTAAATAACCATGTGTTTTTATTTTCATGAGTTTCACTTAAGATTGTATCTAAATCTTCTTTAAAACCCATGTTAAGCATTTCATCAGCTTCATCTAACACAACAATTTTTACTGTATTTAAATTTATTGCTCTGCGTTCAATCATATCAATTAAACGTCCTGGCGTAGCAACAACAACTTGTACACCTCGTTTAATATCTTTTATTTGATTATCAATACGTGCGCCTCCATAAATTGCAGTTGCAGAAAACCCGCTCATGTATTTGCTATAATTTTTTATATCATTAGTAATTTGCACACACAATTCA
>CAZAPH010000007.1:5830-55174 GCA_964487105.1 uncultured Akkermansia sp. | reverse complement strand
AACTATTGCCTACTAAACATTTTGTAGGCGAAGGTACTGTAAACGCAGCATTTGGGCCTAGATTAACGGTCACATTAGTTGTAATAGTATTTGTACATAAGCCATTGGATACAATATGAGTGACGACGTATGAACCAGAGTTTGCAAATACCATATTTGGGGTTGCAATATTTGGACTTGTAATTGTTACACCTGTCATAGGAGCAGCAGTCCATGTGTGTGTAACCCCAGCAGTACCAGTATGCGTAAAATTAATTGCATTACCTGTACATATTGTGGGATTGTTTGGTGTAAAAGCAGCACTAGGCAATGTACCAACATTTATTGTAATAGCTTTGGTTATAGGTGTTTTACAAGTTGAACTCATTGTAACAGAATATGTAGTTGTTGTTCCAGGGCTAACAACAATGCCAGTAGAAGATGTTGAACCGCTTGGTGTCCATAAAAAAGAAGTATTACCACAACCACCAGTAATTCCTGTAATTGAAATGGTACTTGAATTTGGTGCGCAATAGTTAGGCGGATTAGCAGTTAAATTAAAATTAAAAGGAGTTGCAACGCCAGGTACAACAAAAGATTGAGCCGCACTCCATGGACCCGTAGGGGGTGAAGCTGTTGAACCACCTAAATATTCACGTACCGCAACGAAATAGGTTTGCCCAGGGCAAAGATTAGCGTAAGGAATAAATATGTTGTGATAAGGTTCTAAAACACAATTATCTGTCCATGCCGTTGTTGCATAACCAGGAACATTTAAAAGTGAATTATACCAAGGATGCGAATTGTAATTTACAATTGAAGGAGTTGACCAAGTGTCTAAAATAGTTTGTAAACTAGAAGGTGGGATTGCAGTTAATCCGCCTGCTGTACAGGCAATTTCCGCTTGCATCCAATACGGCCCACAGCCGCAAGTTGCAGCCCCAGAAGAACCACTAATGGTAACACCGGTTACCCCTACATTTATATTTAAACCAGAAATTGCTAAACCATGACAAGCTTTTGTTTTATTAATAAGTACAAATAATACTAATATAATTACAAATTTTAATTTTTTCATATAATATAATCGATTCAAATTTACAATTTGAAACGGTTTAGATGTAAATTTTCACTAAATAAAAATATAGTTTCACTCATGGGAAGCTAATGTTGTTAACAAATTAACAATTTTATTAATTCCTTTTAAAGGGATAAATTAATTGACCAAAGAATGTTTTTGGCACATCGTTTTTTTCAACACCCAAAATTGGTGTTTTATCTTTTGGCAAATAATAGTAGCCAAACATTAAATCCCAAACATTTAAAATTGACGCATAATTTACTCCATATTTAGTTGGAATATTTTTAGCATGGTGCCAAGCATGTGTTTCGGGTGTATTAATAATATAATTTAAAAAGCCCCATTTAACTTTAATATTACAATGTGTAAAAAACCCCCAAACATTTTGCACTGTTATTTGAAACAAAAAATAATCGGTAACACTATAACCAATAGTAGCAAAAGGTATATAAATTAGTGGTTTAAAAACACACATTTCTAAAAAATGAAAATGCCTGGTTGATGCCGCACCTAATTCTTCTTGAGCATGGTGAATTTTATGAAAACGCCATAAAAAATTAAATTTATGTAATAATATATGTGCTACAAACTCACAAAAATCTTGAATTATAAACATTATAATTATTTGAAATAAAGGGTTCCATTTTGTAATATCAACTATTAAAAGAGAATTAATACCAAACAACTTTAACGACCTTAAAAAAATAAACTCGGTAACTGCACACAGCGCAAAAAAGCCCAAAAGATAAACTAATATATCATTAAATAAAACATAAAATGTATCTTGCCAAAAATATTTTCTATTTAAAAGACCATGTTTTCTTTGCTTTGGAAGTACAACTTCTAAAAAAAAACAAAGTATATAAGCTAGTAAAACACAATAATAAACATTAGTAAACGATGGGTTCTTTAAACTGTATTTTATAAACGCAGTAATAGACGCTTGTTGGTGTTGAAATTCGGTAATTATTTCTTTAAGAAAGTTCAATTATTAATTAATTTTTTCAAATGTATTAATAATATTTATTAAAAATGGTTTAATTTTTAAAGAGACAAATGATTAAAAAACGACTAATTAATTACTATTTTCTTAATCAGATAATTTTGTTCTATTTGACATTTTAAAATATATAAATCACTTTCAAGGGCAATAAATTTAAAAGAATCAGTTTTATCCATATTAAAAGAATACATAATGTTGCCTAGGGAGTTAATGATTTCAATTTCAACTGCAGCACTTGTCTTATTAATTATTTTTATTCCTCCCTTATAATTAAGGATAAGAATATTTTCTTTGAATTCGTTAATTTTAGTGAGATTTACATTGGTTTGATTTATCACACCTACAGCATCTAAATCAAAACCGCTACTGGCAAAAGCAGTAGGGAATGGTTCGTTAATTGGATTTAAGTTTTTATCAATTGTTTTATCGTTACAATTAATACAACCTACAACATCTTTAATTTTAACATGAGTTATAGAATTAATATTTAAAGTTGTAATACTACTTAACTCTTGTAAATCAAAAGGTGTGCCATAATTTGCAATATATTTTCCTGCAAGGTTGTTTAACTTGTCTGCTTGCAATACTGCATCAAAGGGGCCAATTTGAGTTGTAAATTGAGTGTTTGATGTGGGTAGAAATTCATAAAAATTTATTCCATCACTACTTACAGAAACTGTTGCTAATTCTAAAAATCCTGAATCAAAAGCGTTTTCAAACACACAAAAATCTGGACCGGAACCATTTTTAATTGGAGAACTAAAAGTTAAAATAGCTTCGCCTCCATCACCTAAACTTACAACGCCTGAGCCATCTGCTACACCAATTGCCAAGCTTGAATCTCCAGCACTTGCATATCCTAAACTTGTATTTGTAACATCTTGATAACCTCTTTTAACTGTACAACCCACTGCCCAGGCTTTTATAATTGAGCTATCTTTAGAAATAGCGCTAGTTCCGGGCAAACCCACTTGAGGATGAAATTGAGATTTACAAATTAAAACGTTAAAAATTAATAGGAGTGTATAAAAGATGTAGTTTAATTGTTTCATAATAATTTACGATACAATTAACAAACAACATGTTTGAAACAAACCCTGTATCGCGAGGGGGTGTTTTAGTATTAGTTTAATAAGTATCCCGACTTTGTATTTCTACTTTACGGTTGCGCGACAGTTCTTGATTTGCACAAGATTCCTTATTTTTTTAATTTATTCAAAAATACAGTTTAATTAACTTTTTTCAAAACCTTTTTTATTAAAAATATCTTCTAATTTATGTTTTAGTGTAATCATCTCAATTGCTGTTATAGCAGCTTCATGCCCTTTATTACCATATTTTCCACCAGATCTATCAAGGGCTTGTTGTAAATTGTCTGTGGTTAAAACACCAAAAATACAAGGTGTATTATAAGTTGTATTTAAAGTTGTAATGCCCTGTGTAACAGCACTACATATATAATCAAAATGTTTTGTTTCGCCTTGTATTACGCAACCTATAGCAATTACAGCATTAGGTAATTCATAATCTAAAACAAATTTGCAGCCAGAAACAAGTTCAAATGCGCCGGGAACAGGATGAATGTTAATGTTTTCTGGAGCTAAACCAAATTCAATTAATTTATCTTTTGCGCCTTGCATTTAAGGGATAGTAACTTCAGAATTCCATTCGGCAAAAACAATAGAAATGCGAGTACTTGGATTTATTTTTTCAATTGATTTGTTATTTAATTTCGATAAATTATTATTTTTTGTTGCCATTTTTTAGGGATAAAAAAAGGTTGACAAAAACTGCCAACCTTTTAGTTTTTTAGTTTATTAATTATAAATTACCTAATGCTTTTAATCATGCAATATCTTAATAAGCTTCTTTTCCTTCATCAGAACGGTTATATTCTTTTTTTATACGTTCAAAAATTTCAATTGCTTGAGTAAATTGTGTTTTTAATTCGTAGGCAAAAGCAGCTTTTTTAAGGTAAAGAGGGGTAGTAAATGAATTTCTACTTTTATCTGCAGCCTTTAAATAATAATTAATGGCATCATCTGTGTTTTTTAGTTCCATATAACAATCGCCTATTGCACCAACTGCTATTGGCGCAACAATCTCATCATCTAAATTAAATTGCTTTAATTGCTCAATAGCTTCATTGTATTTACCAGTACGTAATAAGCATATCCCAGCGCAATAATGAGCTAAACTACCTTGTTTTGTAGAGCCATATTCTTCAGCAATTTGTAAAAAACCCATCATTTGTTTTTGCCCACTAGGAGACATAACTGATTTACCTCCATTTAATGCTATGGCAAAACTATCTTTTTCAAAATAATTTTGAGCCCAATACATTTCATTAGACGCAAGTTTTTCTTGCTCAGGTAAATAATACAGTTTGTAATAAACTATTGCAACTACTAATAATAAAAAGCCTCCACCAATATATTGAACTGCTTTTTTATTATTTTCATAAAACAATTGAAAGCCTTGTAAATCTGGATTTATTGCTTTTTTTTTCTTAGCATTTTCTTCAACAACAGTTTCTTCTGCTGTTGTTTCATTATTCAAGTCAGACATCTTCTTTTTCAAAAATTAGTTTGCGAAGATAAGATTTTTTTACAAAAAACGAATAGATTTATATAAAAAAGCGCATTTTTACCTTAATTTTACCTCAAAATAAAGCACTTAACTAGTTTAACCCTTTTAAATTTTAAAAATTACGATCATTTTGAGGGTAATTTTTCGCCAAAAATTAACTGTTTTGTTGGTAATAATGGTATTGGTAAAACTAATATTTTAGATTCTATTCATTATTTAGCGTTTTGTAAAAGTTACTTTAATGCGATAGACAGTCAAAACATTAAACATAACGAACCTTTTTTTATGATTAAAGGAAGTTTTAAATTAGAAAATGATGACCTTGAACTTCAATGCAGTGTTAAAAGAAATCAAAAGAAAATTTTTAAAAGAAACCAAATAGAATATGAAAAGTTAAGCGATCATATAGGAACTTTACCACTTGTAATGATTTCGCCAGCTGATAACGAGTTAATTAATGGCGCAAGTGAATTACGAAGAAAGTTTATTGATGGAATTATTTGCCAATATAATCGAAGTTATTTAGACAATCTTATACAATATAACCAAGCGTTAAAGCAACGTAATGCCTTGCTCAGAAATTTTTATGAGCAAAATTATTTTGATAAAGAAAGTTTAGGAATTTGGACAGAGCAATTAATTAATTTTGGAATTAAGATAATTGAAGCGCGAAATAATTTTTTAGAAGAATTTATAATTTTATTTAATACCAACTATGGCATAATTTCATCATCAAAAGAGGTAGTTAGCTTAAAATATTTAAAAAGCATTACTAATAATTTTAATGATGAATTAAATAATTGCTTATCAAAAGATAGAACGCAATTAGTTACAACAGTTGGGCCACATAAAGATGATTTGGAGTTTTTAATTAATAATTATTCTATCAAAAAATTTGCAAGTCAGGGGCAACAAAAAAGCTATTTATTAGCATTAAAATTATCGCAGTACGAATTTATAAAAAATAAAAAATTAATTAAGCCTGTTTTGTTATTAGATGATATTTATGATAAATTAGATGAGGCAAGATTTAATTGTTTAATTGACTTAGTTGGAGCAGAAAATTTTGGGCAAGTTTTTATTACAGATACTCACCCATTAAGGATTAATCAATTAATGAATAATAAGCGTATTGACAGTAAAGTTTTTGAAATAGAAAAAATTAAACTTTAAAATTACTCAATTACTAATTTTTTACAATTAAAACTGTTTTTATTACTAATTTTAAGAATATAAATTCCTTTACTAATATTTAAAGTACTTAAAGTTGTTTCATTGCCAAATATTTTTTCAGTATAAATTAATTTGCCTGTAATGTCTGTTATTTCTATTGTGTAATCATCACATTCTCCAAAACTTAAAAATAATTTCTCTTGAACTGGGTTAGGGAAAAAATTAAATTCAATGGGTTTGTTATTATATTCTAGTTGTAAGGGAGTGCTTTTGTTTACCCAAATAGGAGAAGTTACAATCCATTGCCCATCAGTTTGTTTAATTTCTGCAAAGTAATAATAATCTGTATTTGTAAGTAAAGTATTATCGGTAAAAGTTAATGTATTGTTATTAGTTATAAAATTAATTGGTGCTGCTAAAGTAGTTGTAGTGTTAATTGTACCTCTCCAAATTTTAATACTGTCTGCCAATTCTCCATCACCATCATTATGAGTAACATTAAACGTAGGGTTATTACTTAATGTTAAAATAGCCCCCATTATATTACTCCCACATGAAAAATTAACTTTTGCATTTGAATCGTCAGTGCCATAAAAATTCATTTGTTTTATTGCGTTAAATAAAGTTGTTGTATTTAGTGTATTTTGTGTTATAACGGCTAACCTACCTCCGTTACTCCTTCCGTAATTAGTATAATGGTTATCGTGGTCGTAACCAATACCTACGTGATAACCTAAGGCTAATAAGCGTTTAAAATAATCAAAATAATTACCAACGGGATAATTAGAGTAATCGTCAAATGTGCTAAATGCTAAGCCACTACGCAAGGGAGTTCCTACAATTGCACTATCATACATTGCATTGTATGGGCTATTTAATATTGCAGTAGCTGGTGCCATATTTTGACAAAAATCTGTGTAATATGGATGTGCTAAAAAACAAAATGCGCCAGGATTATTTTTTACTTTACTAAACAAGCCTGCATAATCGTTTTTTGCATTAAAAATATCATAATTGTTACCACTAACTCCACTAACTGTAGGTTCCCAGCCAATTAATTGATTAAAGCCATACACTACAACATGCCCATTGTAATTAGAAGATACTCCCCACTCCATACCAAAAACACTTACAAAAGTTCCGCTTGCGTTTGCGGCTGCAGCTTGACTTAAACCAATAGCATAACTTTGTTTTTTAAATCCGGGATTGTTATTACTTGAATAATGATTATGTTCTGATACCCCTAAAAAATCAAAATTTTGAGATAATTTTGCGTAATTATATGCGCCCGCAGGTTGACTAACGCCGCTTGTTAGGCTATCTTTATTACCATCGCTAAAACCTGTATGCGAATGTAAATTACCAAAATAATAATTGTAGGTTTGTGCAACCACAGAATTTATTATAAACGAAAAAAGTATAAATATTGGTTTCATTTTTTTAATTTAAATTACTTGTAAGCTTAGTAATTGCATATCACCAATTAACTTTAGCACATAATCTATTTGTTGTTCTCTGCTTAAATCTGAATTATCAATTACCACAGCATCTTTAGCCTTAATTAATGGATTTTCTTTTCTGTGCGTATCATCATAATCGCGTTTCATTAAATTTAATTTAACTTCTTCATGCGTGTAATATTGTCCTTTACTATGCAACTCATCTAATCGTCTTTGCGTTCTAATATCATAGTCTGCCGTCATAAATAATTTTAATTCAGCATCCGGGAAAACATTGGTGCCAATATCTCTTCCATCTAAAACAACCGCTTTATTTTTACCCATTTTTCGTTGTAAGGCCACCATTTTTTCACGAACTTCTTTTATACTGCTTATTTTACTCACTATTTCATTTACTTGCATAGTTCTAATTTCTTTTTCAATATTTACATTATTTAAAAGTGTTTCAGAACTTTTATTTATTGCATTAAAATTAAAAGCAACTTCAATATTTTTTAAATGTTTAACTAACTCTTCTTCTAGTACTTTATTTTTTGTTGTAATTAAATTATTTTGAATGGCATAAACCGCAACAGCCCTATACATAGCGCCAGTATCAATATAATTATAGTTTAATTTTTGAGCCAAAGCCTTAGCCAAGGTACTTTTACCACAACTACTATAACCATCTATTGCAATTGTTATTTTCTGCACGCTTAAAATTACTAAATTTAAGCGCACAAAACAAGTACATTTTTAATATGACAAAAATTTTAGTAATTGGCGCAGGTCGCTCGGCAACTAGCTTAATTAATTACCTGCTAACAAATTCAGATGTTTACAATTGGCAAATTACAGTTGCAGATGTTGATTTAAACTTGGCTAACCAAAAAATAAAACACAATAATAAAAATGCTACTGCAATTAGTTTCAATATTGAAGATGTTGAATTACGTCAAAACACAATAAAAATTCATGATTTTATTATTTCGATGTTACCAGCATTTATGCACATGCCTGTTGCAAAAGATTGTTTAATGTTTAATAAACATTTAGCAACAGCAAGCTATGTTAGCAAAGAAATGGCGGAGTTAAATAACGAAGCAAAAGCAAAAGAATTATTGTTTTTAAATGAATGTGGCTTAGACCCCGGAATTGACCATGCCAGCGCAATGAAAATTATTGACGAAATTAAAGAAAAAGGAGGTGAGGTTACTTCTTTTAAATCATATTGTGGAGGATTGGTGGCCCCAGAAAGCAACACTAATCCGTGGGGATATAAATTTAGTTGGAATCCAAGAAATGTAGTTTTAGCAGGACAGAGTACAGCTCAGTATTTATTAAATGGAGAGTTAAAATTTTTACCTTATAATAGGTTGTTTAAAAACATTGATACTATTAATATTAAAGATTATGGGAATTTTGATGCCTACGCTAACAGAGATAGCCTAAGTTACATTAATGTTTACAGTTTAAAAAATATTAAAACCATGTTAAGAGGAACTTTACGACAACAACATTATTGTAAAGCTTGGCATGTTTTTGTAAAACTAGGGTTAACAGATGATGGCTCAACACTATCAAATATAAACATGCAAACCTATAATGATTTAATAAGCGCATTTTTACATGCAGGTAAAGGTAATGTTAAAGAAAGGTTAAAATTATTTATGGGAGATGAATGGGATAACGAGGTTGAAAACATGTTAAATTATTTAGAAATTTTTGATAACAAGCCGTTAATTAATAAAACCGCAAGTGCTGCTCAGCATTTACAATTATTACTTGAAGAAAAATGGAAACTTAATGCTAATGATAAAGATATGATTGTGATGCAACATTTGTTTGAGTACGTAACAAAAAATGGAGAAAATAAAAAAATAAACTCATCACTTGTTGTTATTGGTGATGATAATATAAATACTGCAATGGCAAAAACGGTTGGTTTACCTTTAGCCATTTGTGTTAAAAATTTCTTAACCGGAAAGTTTAAAGAATATGGTGTAGTTGTACCGGTAAAAAAATCTATTTATCTACCTCTTTTAACTGAGTTAGAAGAGATGGGCATTGAGTTTAAAGAGGAAAACATTTAGCTTTTTGTTTCAATAAAAGAAAACATATAAATAAATAACGTATCAGATGCTGATGTTCTATTAGATAATTAGTTTTCAAAAAAATTAAATAAAAAATTGTTTTTCGTGGTTCAGCTATTTTATACCGCTTTGATTTAATAATTAGTCCTATTATCAGAATCAAGTTTTTTGGTGGCGGCATTACCATTGTAAAATTAAAAAACAGCTTTGGACTATATTTTAATTACAATTGGTATTATCCAAAAAAAAAGGAAGGATAAAATCACATTTTTTAAAATAAAGCGTTCAATCATTATACCATAAAGCTGTTTAAATATTGAATTCGAATAATAATTATGTAATTTAAATACTTAAAAACTAAATTTAGTGCATATGCACTATTATTTAAACTAATACAACTTTGCATTTTTGCATAAATTAAATATATTAAAACTATGAAAAAATTATTTTTAGCAGTTGTATGCGCATTTGCATCAATAATTGTAAACGCACAAGATGCACAAACAAAACTTTACCGCGCTATTGAAATTGATAATGCTGATTCGGTTACTGCAGCATTAAATGCAGGGGCAAAAGTTAATGAACCATTCCCACAGGAAGGTTATTTTAAAAACGATGGGTATAAAGAACTTACTCCAGTAATGAAAGCCGCATGGGGGAACAAGTTAAACGTTTTAAAAGTTTTATTAGCTCAGAAAAAAGTAAAAGTTAATGCGGTTACAGATCAGCAAGCAAACCACAGTATAGTGCTAAAATCAATAGGTCAAGCACAAACTCTAAAGGTTAAAGGAAAAACAGCTTTACACTTTGCAGTTTACGAAGGACATTTTGAGGCTGTTAAAATGTTAGTTGATGCTGGCGCAGATCCATTATTAGAAATGGAAGTAAAATTTCCTGGTAAAGTTTTTAGAAATGGCATTTATGTGAAAGAAGCAACATTTGCTGCACGTAAACTTGCAGAAGAAAAAGGGTTTACTGAAATGGAAGAATACTTAAAAAAAGCAAGAAACGCTAGTTTATTTAAAGGTTTTAGCGGAAAGTAATTCTCCTTTCAAATTTTGTAAAAACCACCTCTTTCATTAAACTTATAACGATAGGTGGTTTTTTATTTTTAAAAAATAGAATTAAAATCTTTCTTCTACATTTTTTTATCTATAAACCATAAGTTAATATTACGTAACTCTATTAGATTAAATAATAAAAGTTATTTAACTAAATTAAAACTCGATATTTAATGTTTTTCAATTAAAGAATTTTAAGATTTTAAATTGGTAGAACTAACATTAATCATAGTAGAGAAATTTTTATCTATTTAAATCCTTATATTTTGATTGGTTTATTACCTTAGTACAAAATATTCTAAAATTCATGCGCTATTCATTTTATGTATTCTTAACTTGCCTAATTATTTTAATTAGTAAGGGGTTTATATCTGCTCAAAATAATTTGTCTGATACAATAAAAATTAATGCGCTTATTGAAAAATCAAACCTATTACGGAAACAAAATTTGGACTCTGCTTTACTTCTTTCAAATCAATCTGTTATTTTATCAGAAAGGTTAAAAGACGAAACATTAAAAAATATTTTTATTGTAAACTCCTTAAATTTAAAAGGGATGATTTTTATTGGAAAGGGATTTAGTGACTCAGCTTTAAATTGTTTTAACAAAACACTTCAAATTAATCAATCCCTAAATGACCCTAAGGCTATTTCTCGCTCTTACAATAATCTAGGAAATGTAAATTACTTTAATAGTAATTTTAAAGAAGCACTTAACTTTTATTTAAAAAGTATTGTTTTAAGTGAAAAAATAAACGACCAAAAAAGTATTGCACGAACTTCAGATAATATTGGCAACGTATATTTAAAATTAGATAATCCTAATAAAGCAATTGGATTTCATAAGCAAGCTCTAAACCAATATAAACATATTAACGATAGTGATGGTTTAGCTTCATCTTACATTAACATTGGCCTTGCTTATCAAAAAATGAGTAAAAGTGATTCGAATTTGTTTTATCAACAAAAAGCACTTTTAATTTTCGAGGCTCTACAAAATTTTGTTTTTATTGGAAAATGTTACAACAATATTGCTTTAGCCTATGACGAAATGAATAATGTTGATTTTGCCTTACAATATTATGAAAAAGCTTTGGGAATAAGCGAAAAAAGCGGAGTAAAACGAAGTGTTGGCCTGGCTCTTTATAATATAGGAAATTTACAACTGCAAAAAAAAGAATACGAAAAAGCCTTTTTAAATTTCAAAAATGCTTTAAATATACTTAAAGAAACGGAAAGCAAGGAGTTAATAAAAGAATCATATAAAAAATTAGCAGAAACTGCAAACGCAACAAGGAAATACCAAGAAGCATACAAATACATGTTGCTTTTTTCAGATTTAAAAGACAGTATATTAAATAAAGAAACCGCACAATCAATTATAGATATTCAAACAAAATATGATACTGAAAAACAAGAATCGCAACTTAAATTAAAAGATGCTGAAATAAAAAAACATGAACAAAAATCATTTTATCAAAAAATCATTTTCAGTTCTCTTGTTGCATTAATCCTATTAATAGTCGCTTTTGTTTATATACGTATAAAACAAAAACAAAAAATTGAAAAAATAAAACAAGAAACCCTTTTAAAAGAAAAAGAAGTTGAAACAAAAGAAAAAGAGCGTATCCGAATGGCTGCTGAATTGCACGATAATGTTGGTGCATCCGTTAGCTTTATAAGTTCTAAGATTGATTGTATGCTTCATAATCAAACATTAAATGAAGGCAATAAAGAAGAGCTTAATTTATTAAAAAACTCAGCCCAAGAAGTTATAGGCAGTTTACGTGAAACAATATGGACATTAAATGTTAAGAGCATTAGTAACATTGATTTTTGTGATAAACTTAAAGTTTATATAAAAAAACATGTTTTGTGTGAAGTTACAATTACTGATAATGTAATTGAAGAACATATTATCCCGAATGAAGATGTGTTAGCTTTATACAGATGTTGCCAAGAGATAATTAATAATATTAATAAACACAGTAAAGCTACAAAAGTTTACATAGTATTTGAATCCAACAATGAAAGTAAATTACATATTGTAATTGAAGACAATGGAGTTGGATTTATTGATTCTAACAAAGAAGATTCATATGGTTTAAGAAACATAAAAGCGCGAATGGAAAAAATTAAGTCAGAAATAAAAATAAGTTCTGAGCTAAATAAAGGAACCAAAATTGATATTAAATATTAATTGTAGTGCAAATGCACTATTACATAAAAGAAAGAAGTTAAGTTATTTAGCATTATGATAAAAATTGCAATAGTTGATGATAAACGAATTATGAGAACAGAGCGTACTCGCGAACTCAATTATTCAGGTGAAATAGAGGTGATATTTACTTCACAAAATGGGGAAGAATTTCTTGAAAAAATGAAAGAATTAAAGTCTTCTGAACATCCTGAAATTGTATTGATGGATATTGATATGCCCGAAAAAAATGGTATTGATACAGTACGTGATGCAAAACAAATTTATCCGAATATTGAGTATTTAATGCTAACTGTTTTTGATGAAGATAAAAAAATATTTGAAGCACTTAAAGCTGGCGCATCAGGATATTTATTAAAAGATGAAAACTCAGAAAACATAGTCACATTTATTAAACAAGTAAAAGAGTTTAGGGCTGTGCCAATGAGCCCGGCTATTGCAAGAAAGGCATTACGTTTACTTTGTTCTTCTTCTTCACAAGAATTAAATGAAACTACTAATTCAAGTAACCTAACTCCACGTGAAATTGATGTTTTAAAAGGAATGGTTGAAGGATTAGATTATAAAGAAATTGCCAATAAATTAGTTGTAAGTCCAAACACTGTTCGTAATCAAATAAGTAGCATTTATCAAAAATTACATGTAACTTCTAAAGTTAATGCTGTTAAAGTTGCAATTAAAAAGGGGTTAGTTTAAAATTAATATAAGTGTTCGTTAACTTTTGTTATCACACTTTGTTGGCTTATAAAATATAGTATAAATTCAAATTATACATTTTAAAAATTTCGAGAAATTATACCGCTTTGATTTAATAATTAGACCTATAATCAGAATTAATTTTTTTTGGTGGCGGCAATACCATTGTAAAATTAAAAAATAGCTTTGGACTATTTTTTAATTACAATTGGTATTATTTTTAAGCACATTTTATCTTCTTAAAAATTCAACGTATTAAATGTTTTTTTAAAAAACAATCTTAAGGTTATTCCAAAAATTAATTATCTCAATAAAGTGAATTTTTTCATAAAAATTAACTTCATAATATAATAAAACAATAAAAATAAGAGTTAATTTAGTGCAGAGATGATTAAAATCTTTCAAAACATTAAACTAAACAATTTAATTAAGCGCAATCAAATAAACAGCGCTTTGCAGTTTGTTAATTTTAATAATATTAAGCAATTAATTATTTTAGTTGATGAAGATGATGTTAATAAAAACGAATTGGATAAATTTATTTCTAAACTTAATTTTAATGTAACCATTGTTTTTATTAATTCAAAAGCCAAAGAAGCTAAATTTAAAGATTACCAATCTATTACAAAGCAAGATGTAAATTGGCTTTTAATGCCCAAAAAACAAATTGAAGGAAATTATGATGTTTTAATTAATTGTTGTAAAATAGATAATGTTTGCGCCATTGCTTTATCAATCCAAACAAATTCTAAATTAAAATGTGCGTTTTTTGATTTTAAAACTGTATTTAATTTAATACTTAATCCAAAAAATAACTTAATTGAAATGCTTAATGAAATGGAACATTATTTAAAAATGATTAAAAATTAATGTGTGGAATTGCAGGAATATTTTCTAAAAACAAAAGTAGCTTACCTATAAAAGATTTTATTTTTAGCATGTATAATGCTATTAAGCATAGAGGTCTTGATGGAAATGGATTTATTTTAGGAAATTATAATGGCTTCATAAATACGTATTCTTTAAATTCTACAAATAATTCAGTACAATTAAATTTTTTACCTAAAGCTAATTTAGTTAATGCAGAAAATGATAATGAGTTTGCGTTAGCGCATGCACGCCTTAGTATTATTGATTTAAGTGAAACAGGCCACCAACCAATGTGCAGTATTGATAATAATTATTGGATAACGTTTAATGGCGAAATTTATAATTACATTGAAATTAAAAACGAACTGAAAAATTTGGGTTACATTTTTTTTGGTCATTCTGATACAGAGGTTGTTTTAAATGCCTATAAAGAGTGGGGCGAAAATTGTTTACATAAATTTAATGGCATGTGGGCCTTTGCTATTTTAAATTTAAATACTAAAACAGTATTTGCTAGTCGTGATAGATTTGGCGTTAAACCTTTTTATTACATAAATAATAAAGATTTATTTGCATTTGCAAGTGAACAAAAAGCATTTGTTAAATCAAAATTAATTGAGGCAAAAGCTTCAATTAACCATCAATTTGAATATTTAATTAATACAACACTTGAAAATGATACAGCCAATTTTTTTGAAGGTATAAACGAACTTCTTCCTGGGCATAACCTTCATTACAACATTAAAACTCACCAGCTACAAACCAAACAATATTATTGTTTAAGCAAAAAAGTTAATTTAGAAAATAATGATTTAAGCGACCAACAACTCACTTTAAAAATACAAGAAACTTTATTTAATGCAATAAAATTAAGATTACGTAGTGATGTTGAAGTTGGCACTTGCTTAAGTGGAGGCATTGATAGTAGTGCTATTTCGGTAATTATGCAGCAATTTATGCAAAAACCATTAAATTGTTTTACCGCACAATTTAAAAATACTACAATTGATGAAAGCAATTATGCAACACTGATTACTAATAAGATAAATGCAAACCATAACTTTGTTGAACCCACTGTTAGTTCATTTGAGCGTGAAGTAAAAACACTTGTTTATTCACAAGATGTTCCAATTTGGAGTACAAGTACTTATGCTCAATTTAAAGTTATGGAGTTAGCCAAACAACATCAAATTAAAGTGGTGCTTGATGGCCAAGGCGCTGATGAGTTATTTGCAGGGTACCACCACCACTTTGTTGCGCAATGGTTGCAATTATTAAAAGAGAATAAATTAGCCGCTTTAAGTAAGGCTTTGCGTGATTCTAAAATTAGTATTTCTAATCCTAATTTATTTTTTATAAAAGATTTAATTAAAAGTAAAATTGCTTTAGAAAAAAAGAGCTATAAAATTTTTTTTAAAGCAGATTTTATAGCCCTCGGAAAAGTTGATACGTTAAAACAATTTAATGAGGTTAATTTACAATTGTTATATGATATTGAAACAAAACGCTTAAAATCGTTTTTAAAATGCGAAGACCGTTGCGGCATGTGGCATGGCGTAGAAAGCAGAACACCGTTTAGCGATGATATAAATTTAATTGAGTTAATGTTTAGTTTTGATGGTAAAAGAAAAATAAAAAACGGTGTAAGTAAATATTTTTTACGTGAGGCCGTTAAGGATTTATTACCACAACAAATTTATACCCGTTATGATAAAAAAGGCTTTGAAACGCCTCAACTCAATTGGATACAACAAATAATGCCAAAAATGTTTGAACAAATTAAAGCCGCAAATTTTGAATTTTTAAAAAATGATTTTGAACATAAATTAAATTTAAACAAAACAATTGAACAACAATTAGTGTTTAAACTTTATGTATTAGCCATTTGGAAAGAAATAAATTTATTAAAATAATAAAATTACTTTTTGAGGATTAACTAATTAATTCAATACAAAGGAGTTTTTTAATACCCCAAAATTTTTAACATGCTTTTGTAACTTTGTTCCTTAGCAAATAAGCGTGTGGTTATTTCACCATCTTCATTTAAATCTATTAACACATGTTTAGGTGCTGGTATTAAACAATGTTGGGTTCCGCCATATCCACTTAATGCTTCTTGGTAAGCACCTGTATGAAAAAAACCTATGTACTGTGGCGTTTTATCTGTTTTGTTTATTATAGGTAAAAATACTTGATTGGTATGAGCCTCGGTATTGTAATAATCCATACTGTCGCAAGTTAATCCTCCCAAATTTGTTGGTTGGTACGGTTTATCCCAATTGTTTACCGCTAATAAAATAAAACGTTGGTTAATACCCCAAGTATCGGGTAGTGTTGTTATAAAACTACTATCAATAAAATACCAAGTTTCTCTATCGTTTTGTTGTTTTGTATCTATTACCGAATATAAGGTTGCTCCGCTTTCGCCAACTGTGTAACTTCCAAATTCAGTAAAAATATTAGGCTCAGGTAAATCGTTTTGGTCACAAAACATTTTTATCTGACTAACAATTTCTTCAATCATGTATTCATAATCATATTCAAAGCCAAGCGAGGTTCTAATTGGCATTCCACCTCCAATATTTAAACTATCTAAAGTTGGACAAACCTCTCTTAATTCTTTATAAATCTGTAAGCATTTATTAAGTTCAGTCCAATAATATATAGTATCCTTTATCCCAGTATTTATAAAAAAATGCAATAGTTTTAATTCAAACTTAGGATTAGGATTTATTTTACTATTAAATAAATCCATTATTTGTGAACTCCTTACCCCTAAACGCGAAGTGTAAAATGAAAACGAAGGTTCCTCTTCTGTACTTATTCTTATACCTAATTTTACTTTTTCAGCTTTAGCATGTTTTTTATAATAATCAATTTCATCTAAATGATCTAAAACGGGTATTACATTAAATCCTTCATTAATTAACTCGCAAATGTATTGTTTGTATAAATTACGTTTGTAACCGTTACAAATAATATATGTATCTTTGTTTAAGGCATTTTTTTGATACTGTTCTTTGATTATTTGTATATCAAACGCACTCGACGTTTCAATATGTACATCATTTTTTAATACTTCATCAAGCACAAAACTAAAATGAGAGCTTTTAGTGCAATAGCAATATACATATTTACCTTTGTAATCTACCTTAGCCATTGCCACATTAAAGAGCCGCTTTGCTTTTTGAATTTGAGCGCTAATTTTTGGTAAGTAGCTGATTCTTAAAGGTGTACCATATTGTTTAATAATATTCATTAAAGGAATATTGTTAAAATAGAGCTCATCATTTTTTATTTCAAATCCCTCTTGTGGGAAATTAAATGTATGATTAATTAAGTTTGAATACGAATTGTTCATTTTATGGTAATGTAAGTTACTTACTTATGTTTTTTTTTACAAATGTAAGTTATTTACTTTAATGTGTGTTTTTTAAAAAATTAAATTTATATTAAGCGTATGATAAAACCAATTAAAATTGTAGAGGTAAAAAGCGAAATTGGAGCAGGTACCAGAGGTAGCAGTATGGGCGTAGATGCTATAAAAATAGCAGCATTAGACTTTGGAAGTGCTTTTTTTAAAAGGTATAAAACAGTCGAAATTCCTAATGAAAATCATTTACTTTTAGAGCCGGTTGTGCATGATTACGCCAAAAGAATAAAAGGTATTTATAACTTAAATGAACGAATTGCCAAAGAAATTCAAAAAACACTTAAGGCCGAAGAGGTACCTATTGTATTAGCCGGAGATCATAGCTCGGCACTTGGAACTATAAGTGGGATTCGTATGGCCTATCCCAATAAACGACTTGGAGTAATTTGGATTGATGCACATGCTGATATGCATAGCCCTTACACTACACCAAGTGGTAACATGCACGGTATGCCACTTAGCTGTGTTTTGGCTGAAGATAACAAAGACCGCCAACAAAATAAACCTGATGACGAAACCGTTGAATATTGGGAAAAATTAAAAAATTTAGGCGGTATTTGCCCTAAAATACATTATAACGATTTGGTTTTTATTGCTTTACGAGATTTTGAGCCTCAAGAAGATTATTTAATAAAAAAAAATAAAGTAAGAGTTTTTAACCTTCAAGAAATACGAAAAAAAGCAGTAGAAAGAGTTGCCATTGATAGTTTAAATTATTTAGACCATTGCGATTTAATTTACGTAAGCTTTGATGTAGATAGTATGGATAGTAGAATAAGCAGTGGTACCGGAACTCCTGTACCTAACGGTATTACAGAAAAAGAAGCTGGTAATTTAATCTACTATATTATGAGAAGTAAAAAAATTGTTTGTTTTGAAATGGTTGAAGTAAACCCAACGCTTGATAAAGAAAACAAAATGGCTGAGAATGCCTTTGAAATTTTGCAAAAAACAACTAACCAACTTAGTAACGATTTTTAGTTTTTTAAATTGAGTAATTTAAAATCACTTAATTTTTATTTTGTAAAATACAAATGGCATTTTACGGGTGGAATTGTGTTTGTTGCACTTTCTACAATTTTTGGTACTTACCAAGGCGTAATTGTAAGAAATGGTACAAATAAAATACTTAGTTTAATCAACACAAACCAACACATTCCAAAATCTGATTTTATTATCCTTTCTGCTCAATTAATTGGCTTTGCTTTAATTAGCGGCTTATTTATGTTTTTAATGCGGCAAACTATTATTGTAATGAGCCGACATATTGAGTTTGATCAAAAAAACGAAATCTTCAAACACTATCAACAATTAAATGCAAGTTTTTACAAACAACATACTACAGGCGATTTAATGAATAGGATAAGTGAAGATGTAAGCAAAGTGCGTATGTACACTGGCCCTGCAATTATGTATATTGCAAATACTATTGTTACTACACTTACAGTTTTAATTTTTATGTTTAGTGTAAATACTAAATTAACCTTATTGGTTTTTTTACCCTTACCAATTTTATCGTTTATTATTTATAAAGTGAGTAATAAAATAAATAAACAAAGTGGTTTGGTGCAAAAAGAATTAGGAAACTTAACATCTCAAGCTCAAGAAACCTTTAGCGCAATTAGAGTAATTAAAGCTTATGGTAGAGAATCCTTTTTTGAAAATGAAATGCAAAAAAAAGGAGATATTTATAGAACTACAGCTTTAAAACTAAATGCAATAGAAGCATTATTTCACCCTTTTATGGCGTTAATGATTGGCTTAAGTGTATTAATTACAGTGTGGGTTGGCGGAAAATTAGCTATAGAAAATAAAATAGAAGCAGGTAATATAACTGAATTTATTTTATATGTTTACAAATTAACATGGCCCTTTGCTTCGCTTGGCTGGGTTACTTCATTAATTCAAAGAGCTTCTGCCTCCCAAAAAAGAATAAATGAATTTTTAAATACTAAAACTAATATCATAAATTTTAATACTACTGAATATAAATTATTAGGCAATATTCAATTCAATAATGTTAGTTTTACTTATCCCGAAAATAATGTTACTGCTTTAAAAAATATTAGTTTTAAACTAAACGCTGGTCAAACACTTGGCATTACCGGTAGTGTTGGTAGCGGAAAAACAGCTTTATTAAATTTAATAACTCGAAATTATGATTGTACTTCGGGCGAAATATTAATTGATGATTTATCGTTAAAAAAACACAATATTAATGTTGTTAGAAATAATTTGGCAATTGTACCTCAAGATGTTTTTTTATTTAGTGATACTATTTACAACAATATTGTTTTTGGGTTAAATAATCACTCTATTAATGAGGTTGTTGAATATGCAAAAAAATCTGCCGTACACTCTAACATTATTAATTTTAAAGATAAATACGAAACTGTTGTTGGTGAGCGAGGCGTTACTTTAAGTGGCGGACAAAAACAACGAATTACTATAGCCAGAGCTTTAATTACAAAACCCCAAATATTAATTTTAGACGATTGTTTAAGCGCAGTAGATGTAGAAACGGAGGAAGAAATTATAAAAAATTTAAAACAAGAAATGCAAAATAAAACATGTGTAATTGTTAGTCATAGACTAAGCAGTATTAAACATGCCGATTTAATTTTGTATTTAAAAGATGGTGAAATTATAGAAAGTGGCACCCACCAAGAATTATTGCACCTAAATAAAGCCTATGCTGAACTATATCGTTTGCAAAATAACTAAGGCGTATAAATTGAAAATCTTTTTTTAAGTATCCTCAAAACCTTTACTAAAAAATTCTTTTGGATTAACTCCTAAAGCTTTTATTACTTTCATCAAGCTGCTAAATCGCATATCTTCACCTTTTTCATATTTCCCATATTGTGCTCTAGCAATTTCGTGGTCGTAAGCAAAAAACTCATAATTAGTATAACCCTTTTTTAAACGTAACTCTTTTATTCGTTTAGCTAATTTATCTATATCGGCATTAGCTTTTTTTACGGATTTTTTGCCTTTATGAGTTTTCACATTCAAAATAATTCAAAATAATTTTAAATAATAACCATTTATTAAATCTTATTTAATAAATACCATTAATTAGTAGTATTTAAAAAATATTTACCTATATTAGATCCATCAAATCTTGTAATCATGAAAAATTATAAAATAACCCTAATACTTTTATTTTTTATATCTAATTTCATTTTAGCCCAACCAAGTTGGGTATGTGGCACCACAACCTCAAGTGTACCAATTATTTTAAACACAACCCCAGGTTGCTCATATAGTTCACCCGCATTTAATTCTATTTGGAATTTACAAGCTACTTATTTACCTGATTCAACAAAACCTTTAATTATTGTAAAATATGCTATGCATATTTTTAATAATACTGCGCAATCTACATCAATGTATAAAAATAACCCTACAGATCTTGCGCGATTAAACTACATCAATAATACCATAAAGTTATATTCGCAACATAGCCATTATAGGCAAGGATATACATTTCCCAATCACCCAAATCAAATTTTAGATTCTAGAGTGCGGTATGAATGTGTAGGTATATACTTTTACTACAACGATACTTTGTATAATAATACTGTTTTTGGAACTCTAAAACAATTCATAAAAACAAATTATGTTGATAATAACATTGATCCTACACGATTAGATGCTTTACCTATATTTTTTATGAATGGCACAATTTATTTTAGTCCAGGCGCAGCTGGGTATGCCGAGTTCCCTGATTATAATTTTAGCAACCCTAAAGGGGTTGTTACACTACTTAATGCTAACCATGGAGATTGGTTTGCGGGTGAACATTTACTGCATGAAATTGGACATAATGTGGGATGGAAACATACTTATCAAGATGAGGCTTTAGACCCAGCGGATCCTGATTTTTTAAGTGATGTTTTCCTTCAAAACAATCCGGCTTGCCCGCAACCTTTTACAAATGCATGGGGCACGTGCTACACACATACATGTTCGGTTTTTAGCCCAAGCACAAATTGTTCCAATAATGTTATGAGTGGTAATGATAATAAGTGGATGTCTAACCTACAAATGGGAAGACGAAGGAAAAATTTATATTTATTAAATATTAGAAACTATGTAAAAGATACTACAAGCCAACATACTTATCCAATTTTAATAAACTCTAATCAAACCTGGGATTTTGATATCCAAATGTACGAAGACATTGTAGTTAAAACAGGCAATACCCTAAAAATTACTTGTAAAATTAACATGGCTCGCGAGGGCAGAATAATTGTAGAAAAAGGTGCAAAACTTATTATTGATGCTGGTGAAATAACTACTTGGAGTAAAACCGGAAGATGGGATGGCATTTATCTTGAAGGTACAAGCAATATGCCACAATATTTACCCGAACAAAGTCAATTAGAAATTAAAAACAATGCGTTAATTCAAAACGCTAATATTGCTGTTAACACTTTTGTATTAGACGCAAGTAATAATATAAAATGGAACTCGACTGGTGGTATTATTTTTGCCGAAAATTCTACTTTTTTAAACAACATAAAAGATGTACAATTCATGTATTATCATAGCCCTAATGGTATGCCTAACGTTTGTAAATTTAAAAATGTTACTTTTAAAATTGATGACAATTACCGCAATGGCTCAACTCCTGATGCCCGTGTAAGTTTATATGAAGTAAGCGGTGTACAATTTTTAGGTTGTAGCTTAATCAATTTACAATCTAATGTTGATGGCAATAATAATTATGCGATTAGAAGTTATGATGCGCAATATTTTATTGATAAATTAGGTACAACTAATTCTTACATTCACAGATTTACCTATGGGGTTTATGCCGACAACTCTAACCCTTTAAGACTGGTGAGTGTAAAAAACACCTTCATTGATCAATCATACCAAGATGGAGCTTATTTTAACAATATCCAAAGTCCTGTTTTTGAAGATAACACGGTAGTAACGCCTAATTTTAATTGGAACTTTGTTCCTATTTATTCTGGTGGGCTTTACTTAAATAATTGCAAAGGTTATAATGTAAAAAATAATGATTTCAGTCAATTAGTAAATCCTTATGGCAAAAAGGATGTTGGCATTTACGTTAACAATAGCAAAACAGGCACGCATAAAATTTATCGCAATAATTTTCAAAATTTTAACATAGGTATTGATGCAATGAATGACAACAGCGGAATTACAAACTATAGCGATGGATTAATAATGAACTGCAATAATTTTGATTTCCCAAATAAAAATAAATACGATATTACCTTAACTTCTGATAATCCCATAACGCCACCTAATGTGATGTATTTACAAGGTACCATGAATAATTTATTACCTAATCTATTCGTGCGTAACCGCTATGGAGCATTGGCTGGAACCTCTGGCACTGATGAAAATCAATGGTATATACAAAATACAAGTTTAAAATACATTTGGCATCCGAGCTATTCTGATGCAAATACAAAACCATTACCACAACCTAGTTTAAGCGACATAAGTGTTAATGTAGCGTTTCAAAATGGTTCCTATTTATCCAGTTATTGCCCCGCTAATGCCTTGCCACCTCCATCCGGTGGCTGCCCTTGTCCATCTTGTTGTAAATTAGCACAAATTAATTCAGGTATTGTTTTGGCCAATACAGAAGTTGCTAATACAACCAATGCCTACAACACAACTCTTGATGGTGGAAATACTACAACACTGGTTGCCGCTGTGAACGGAAATATGAGCAACGGGAATTTAAAAAACTTACTGGAAAGCAAAAGCCCTTATTTAAGCGATGCAGTGTTGAATGCTTATTTTACCCGTTCTGCAACACCTCCCGGTCACATTAAGGATATTCATGCGCTTAATGCTCCGGTAAGTGCTGATGTGTGGCAAACCATTGAAAGTATTAGCTTACCTAATGGAATCCGTAATCAAATCATTGTTAAGCAAAATGAAAAAAGGTTCAGTTCAAGAGATTTATTGTTCGGTAGCATTACAACTGCTAAATACAATTTACAAGCTTTAATAACCGAAAAACTGAATTACTTTATACTTGATTCATTACCACAGAGTAAAGACAGTGTTGTAAAAGTTTTGCTTCAAAACGAAAACATCCTTCCAAACGCATTAACCAATTTATTTTTCGCTTACATTAATAAAGGCTCAATAGATGATGCGTTAAAGGTTAGAACTCAAATAGCAGCAACAGATCCTAAGTATGCTGAATATTTAAATTCTCTAATTCAATTACAAAACGCGCCAAACAAAGCTTATAAGTTAAAAACGGATGAAAGCCTAAACCAATTTATGCAAAACTATGCCTCTAATAGTAATGAAACTAATTATTTTAGCGCACAAGCTGCCCTTAAATTTGTATTAAATACAAGCTACTATGTGCCAAGGTTATTTCCGGAGAATAGTTTTTCAGCCAGAACTACTATGAACAAAATTGAGGAATCTACAGAATCTATTGATAATAGCTTCTCTTTATTCCCTAATCCAACCAATGGCATACTGTATTTTAATTATGACAAAGAAAAAAATATCAACAAAGTAATTATTTGTGATGTGTTGGGTAAAATTGTTTATAAATCAGAAAAATTAGAATCTAATACTCTTCAAATCAACCTTAATGGATTAAGCAATGGTGTTTACTTTTTTAATGCCTACTCTAATACTGAACTTATATATCGTAATAAATTTGTAAAAGTGAATTAATTGTTGTAATTTAGACATATAATGTGTTTTTCTAAAACTATCTATATCATCTGTTTGATGTTGCTTAACTTAACCCTAAGCAGTCAAGGTGGTTTTAGAAAACGCATTAACTTGCCTGGCTCTTATGGTACTTATGGTATTGCAAGTTTTGAAACAAGCCCGAATAACTATCTTGTAATTTCAAAAACGTTAAAAACTCAAGGAAATAACTGGATTACTACTTTAGATTTAACTAAATACAACGCCATAACAAATACTTATACTGTTGTTCAATTTGGAGATACAAATGGTTTTTATGCAGGCATAACTAGTTTTAAACATATAAGAAACTATGGTAAAAAAATTGATAATTTTATTTATTTAGCAAACTTTATAAAAACCAATGCCTCCTTTAATTATACAAAAGGTGTTTTTATCAAATTAAATTTTAATGGTGATACCATATGGCAGCGCAAATATAGTTCAAATAACGAGCATGTTTTTTTATTTCAATCAAATAAAAGTATTGATGGTGGTTTTTTACTATCTGGTTGCACAGTTGATAGCGCACTTAATATTTGTAAATTATTACTTATTAAAACAAATGCAAACGGAGTAGAGTTATGGCGTAAATTGTATAACCATCCCAGTCCTAATTATGCAGAGGGTAGGGATATAATTCAAGACAGTGCAACGAAACACATTTTAATAACTGGCATGCGCTTTAAAGGATTTTCTAATGGTTCACAAATAAGTGAGAAATTTTTGATGATGTTTGATAGTTTAGGGAATTATTTAAATCAGATACCAGTTTCACTTTTGCTAGATAATATAAGTACTGGTATTATTAAAGATAAAAATAATAACTTTTATATTTACGGATTCAACGTTAAAAATACTATTGGATTTTTTCAACCTTCCAAACCTTATCTGATCAAATTTAAGATTATAAATTCTTCCATCGTAATAATTTACGACAAGGAATATGATGTTGAATACGAGGTTAATGCTTTTGCTAATGCAGTTTTAGACAATAACGATCACTTACAAATAGTTGGTTTAATTGATACAAATGGGATCAATAATATTATGAGTAATGAAATGGTTTCTAAATTTAGAATTAATACGAACGGTGATTTAATAAGTAAGCGATACTACGATTATAGATACAATTTGAGTTGGAACTATGGTGTGGTAGCAAATGGGATAGGATTAACAAGTGACGGCGGAATTATCGTTCCGGTTGAAAGACTTTTAAATTCTAGTAACAATTACTCCCCTTTATTTTTTGTCAAATACGATAGTCTTGGCTGCGATACTTCAGCCTTTTACTGTGCTACAGTTGGCATTAAAGAAAACAACTATCAAACTACAAATGTAAGCATTTACCCTCAACCTGCCAATCAAACAATTAATTTAAGTAGCCCATTGTTTGCCAATAAAAGTGCGCAAATACAAATGAGTAATAATTTAGGGCAACTATGTTTTAAACAAAACGTAAAATTTAACAACGGTACTTTACAAGTGCCAATAGCCAATTTGCCCAAAGGCATTTATATTTTAAAATTAATAGATGAAGATTTAAAAACCTTTACCCAAAAAATTATTGTTGAATGAAAAAATATTTAGTTATAATTAATTTAATTTTCTCTTTTTATGGAGCAGCACAAGGTTGGTTTGATCCAGGAACCACGCTTTATCGCCCTTTACATGTAGATTTTAGTTACCCTGGTTATATCAAATATACCTCAAATGGGACTGTTACAATTAATAGTTTAACCTGTGTGCAAATTTTAGTGGAGACTAAATTTGTATTTCAAGGCGACTTATCAATAAAAACGAATACTTACAATATTATCACACATTACAATAACGGATTGGTTACAAAGTACTATCCTAGCACAAACAGTTTTGATACAATTTATAATTTTAACGCAGTTGTTGGTGATAAGTGGAGTTTGTCTCCAAAAAGTTACACTAACTGTGCAAAGTCAAAAGTTATAGTTACTGCAACTGGTACTAAAACAATACAAGGTAATACTTTAAAATGGCTTAAAGTTACCATAAATGGTTATGGAGTAGGTGCTTCAATATTTAACCCCCTACCAAACGTATATTATGATACGATTATAGAAAGAATGGGTTCAACAACTAATGACTTTTTAGAAGGATTTAATTTATGTCCTTGGATGAGTGACGGATCATATGGCCAATGGTTAAAATGCTACATTGATAATGAGATTATATACAATAAAAATATCAAAGATACAAGCCAGTGCGATTTTATAGAAACACCTGTTTCAATTAATAAAGAAATAATCAATCCTACTGAAATAACAATTCATCCGAATCCTACTAAAGATAAAATTACAATAAACTTTAATTTAACTAAAAATGGATTGAATTATAATTCTTCCAAAATTTTTATTTTTAACTCACTAGGTCAACTGCTTCTGAGCAACGAAATTAATACTAATGAAAAAACTACTATCAATCTTAGCTCATATCCCAAAGGTATTTATATTTTAAAATTAATTGATGAAGATTTAAAAACCTTTACTCAAAAAATTGTTGTGGAGTAAATTACTCTCCACTAAACAAAGGGAATTTACTCATCATGGTATTAACTTTCTTTTTAACTTTTGCAAGTTCTTTGCTGTTGTCTTTATTTATTAAAACATGGTTAATTAATTCAACTATTTTTAAGCAATCTTTTTCTTTTAAACCACGTGTTGTAATTGCTGGCGAACCAATTCTAATACCAGAGGTTACAAAAGCAGATTTATCATCAAAAGGAACCATGTTTTTGTTAACGGTGATGTTAACTTGTTCTAAAGCCGCTAATGCTTCTTTTCCATTAAGATTTTTATTACGCAAATCAATTAAAAACATGTGGTTATCCGTTCCTTTACTAACAATATTATAACCCAAATCCATAAAACCTTTGGCCATAGTTTGTGCATTTTTAATTAATTGTACGCAGTAATGCATATAATCATCGCTTAAAGCTTCGGCATAAGCTACGGCTTTTGCAGCAATAACGTGTTCAAGCGGCCCGCCTTGTGTACCCGGAAAAACAGCCATATCAAGTAAATGGCTCATTAGTTTTAATTCTCCTTTTGGTGTTTTTTCGCCAAACGGATTTTCAAAATCTTTACCCATCATTATCATTCCACCTCTGGGGCCACGTAATGTTTTGTGTGTAGTTGTTGTAACAATGTGGCAGTGTGGTAAAGGGTCGTTTAATATGCCTTTTGCAATTAATCCACTTGGGTGCGAAATATCAGCCAATAAAATAGCACCAACTTTATCTGCAATTTTCCTAAATTTTTCATAGTCCCAATCGCGTGAATAAGCACTTGCACCACATATAATTAATTTAGGTTTTTCGGTTAATGCAATTTTTTCTATAGAGTCGTAATTAAGTCTGCCGGTTTCTTTTTCTACACCATAGAAAGTTGCTCGGTATAATTTTCCTGAAAAATTAACAGGAGAACCATGCGTAAGGTGTCCGCCATGACTTAAATCAACACCTAAAATAGTGTCGCCTGGTTTAATACACGCCAACATAACAGCTGCATTGGCTTGTGCGCCAGAGTGAGGTTGTACGTTACCCCATGCAGCACCATATAGTTCTTTTGCTCTATCTATGGCTAATTGTTCAATTTTATCAACTACTTCGCATCCTCCATAATAACGTTTAAAAGGGAGGCCTTCAGCATATTTGTTAGTAAGTACACTTCCCATAGCTTGCATAACTTGTTTACTTACGTAATTTTCGCTAGCAATTAATTCGATGCCTTCTGTTTGGCGATGTTGTTCTTCTTTTATTAATTTAAAAATGGTTGAGTCTTTTTTAATCATAATGCATTATTTTTAGTTAGTGTGTTGTTTAATTTTTGTGATGCTATAAGTATTAAAAAAATAATTGGAGATTGTGCAATTCCTAATAGCCATCTACTAATAGTATATTCACTATCTTGTAACCTATTATTTACTATATACCCGTATAACATTGTAATAGCAGCTAAAGTTAATAAAAGCAAATAACAATAGCTTAAATATTTAATAATATTTTTATAGCCAAGTAGTTTTAACGAATAAAAACTTACAATATAATATACTAAAACCGTTAGTAAGGTAAAGATGTATTTTGAATAGTATAATGATGAATAGCTATATTTAGTAAAAAATTTCATAATTGGCGCAACCGGAAACTCGGTGTTTATTGAATTGTAGTACTTTTCATACAATATAACGTTCATTTGAACAAAAAAGAATTCTCTACTAAAACCAATAATGGCAAAAACTATAATTATAAATATAAGTTTTAAAAATTTATTCATTTAAAGTTTAGAAAGCTTATTTGCCCACCATAACCACAAAGCAAAAATAAACACATAAACCATAAACGTAAAAGTATAGGTATGGTTAAATTGTAACCATTGTGGGTGTTTATAGGCTAAAATGGCCAAAGCTACTACACGTAAAATGTTAATTAAATGTACTAGTAAAATACCAAATGGTATAAACCAAATTTTGTGTTTAATTTTTCCGGGGTAGGCAATAATAAATACAGCAAATAAAATAAACAGCGAAATGGCATTACAATTAGAACCAACCCAAACACCGCTTGATCCATCTATACCAACAACTTGTACATCAATATTTTGCAAAACCGTAAAGGTTTTATAACCCATTAATTTTAAAGTAGATTCAGAAAATTTTATTATTAAGGCAATAAAGCTTTGGTCGTAAGTTGTATATTTTTTGATTACAAAGCTATGGATTAAGTATAACGTAAGGTAAGTAACGCCAGCAAGTAATAAAAATTTTAAAAAGGGATTTTGTTTTATGCTAAAACGCATAACAAAACTATTCTGTAGTTTTTTTAGTACTAATTATTTTTTTAGCACCATAAGCAACACCAGCAGCAATTAAAATACCAATTCCTCCATCAACAGGAATGCAAGGTGGAGGCCAACAACCCGGTCCGCCACTAGGTGGTGGTGGTGGGGCAGCATTTGATAAACAAATTACACCTACTATAAATAAACAAGTATATAGTATTTTTTTAGTCATAGATGCAAATATACACGAAAAAATGTTTAGCGCAAACAAATTAGTCTAAATCGATTTTAAATTTATTTACAAAAATTAGCTATATTTGGTCTTTGTGTCTGCTCCAAAAAATTCAATAGTAAGCCAAAAAGATCTAAATTTATTATTTAGAATATTAAAGGGTAATTGGTGGATACCAGTAGTTATTTTACCCATAATTTACGGAATTGCTCAATTTTACAGTTATAGGCTTACCGATATTTATGAAGTAAGTACTCAACTTTTAGTTAAAGTAAATGATACTTACTATAATAGTAATGTAGTAAATGAAAAAAGTTTTTACGAATATGGCAGCTATGTAGATAACCTTAACGAGCAAAGAATATTACAATCTTATGATTTAATTGAAGAGGTGGTAAACAAAAATCTTGATGCCATTCAAGTGTCTTATTATATTGTTGGAAAAGTTAAAAAAAAGGAACAATTTGTAGGAGTGCCTTTTAAAATAAAAGTTAATACATTAAGAGATGATTTATTTGAACAGTATTTTGATTTAAAAATTACAGGCAATAACGAATACGAATTAATTATTGGAACTGGCGCAGGACAAATTACAAAAAAAGGAAACTTTAACAAACCATTAGTAGATTTAGATTGTAGCATTTTAGTATCTAAAGTATCTGATTACGAAAATTATGATTTTTTAAATTTTAAAGATGTATTTTATCAAGTAGTTTTTCACTCAAAAGATTATTTAATTTCAACAATTCAAAGTAATTTATCTATTGAAAACCCTGATTACACTAATATTTTATTAATAAATTTAAAAGATGTTATTCCCGAAAGAGCAAAAATAATTTTAGATACGTTAAACGAAGTTTATAAACAAGCAAGAATTAAAACTAAAATTGAGTTAAATAACAGAACTATAGAGTATATTGATAAACAAATAGATGAAATTAGCTTTTCGCTTAATAGCATTGAAGATACAATGCAAAATTATAGGATAAGAAAAGATATTATAGATTTAAATTGGGAACAAGGAGATTTTTTAAGTAAAATTTCAGAGTATGATAAAGCAAAATCTTCTTTAAACTTAGAGGTTTCAGCATTAAATGATTTAGAAGAATATATTATTAAAGATAAAGACCCGCAATTTTTACCACCAAGCGTATTTATTGTTGAAAAAAGTGGCTTTATGAATACTGCCGCAATTGATTTATACACCAAACAAATAGAATTAAATAAACTTTACAATTCAACTAAAGAAGTAAATCCAAATATTGTTGAACTTAAAAACGCCATTAAAAAAACAAAACAAGATTTATTAGTTTATATTAACAATGCGCGAGGAGCAACTACATTAAGAATAAAAGATATAGAAAAACAAATTAGTAATTATATAACTGATGCAAGACAAATTCCTGCTAAATTAAGAAACGTAAATAACATACAACGCAAAGCTAATGTAAATGAGGCGCTTTATAACTTTTTATTAGAAAAAAGAGCAAATACTAAAATTGCAAAAGCAAGTATAATCCCAGATGTAAAAATTGTTGAATCTCCTCGTGAAAATGGAATTGTAGAACCAAACAAACCACAAATTGTAAAATCATTTTTAAGCTTTGGTTTAGTTCTTTCTTTAGGCATAATTTTACTTAGGGCATTTTTCTTATCAAAAATCAAATCTATTGATCATTTAAAAGAAATTACTGACTTACCAATATTAGGCGTTTTACCCCGTTTAAAATCAAACCATGGCATTGTAGTACACGAAAAACCAAACTCCTTAGCTGGTGAATCGTTCAGAAATCTTCAAACTAACTTGCGGTATGCTTCAATTGATACCAATTCTAAAAGTTATTTGGTTACATCATTTTTACCAGGCGAAGGTAAAACTTTTACTAGTGTAAATTTAGCAACTTTGCTCGCTAAAAGTGGTAAAAAAACAGTTATTTTAGAGTTAGATTTGCATAAACCCAGAGTTTATAAATCTTTTGATTTAAATCCTCAAACAATTGGTATTACAACGTTTATTGTTGGTAATAATACAATTGATGAAATTATCAAAGAAACAAAAATTGATAATTTATACGCAGTATTTAGTGGCCCAATTCCTCCAAATCCATCTGAGTTTGTGTTGTCAGAAAAACTTAAACAATTAATTGAAGAATTAAAATCAAAATTTGAATATATTGTAATTGATACTCCACCAGCAGGTTTGTTGTCAGATTCTATATATTTAATGCAATACATCGATTCTACAATTTTTGTTTTAAATGCAGCCAGCTCAACCAAAAAAGTAGTAAAGTTTGTTGAAAATGTAGTTACCGAAAATAAAATTAAAAACTTGTTTTTTGTATTAAATGGTGTAACAAAATCAATGAAACGATACTATTATCAAGGTTACGGTTATGGTTACGGTTATGGTTACGGTTATGGTTACGGTTATGGCAACAACAAATCAGCCTCTAAAACCTAATATTTAGCTTAAAAATTTGCATATTTTTTAAAAAATGAGTAAAATTGTTACTCGTTTATGCTTGAAGCACTTATAACGTCTAAAACTCGTGTAAAACTTTTAGTTAAGTTTTTTTTAAATCACAATGCTTCTTCCTATTTACGAGGTTTAGAAGAGGAGTTAAAAGAATCTACAAATTCAATTAGAATAGAGCTTAATCGATTTGAAAAAGCAGGTTTTTTAAAATCTTATTTTTCAGGCAATAAAAAATTATTTCACGCCAATACAAAGCACCCTTTATTTACTGATATTCAAAATATTGTAAAAAAAATGGTTGGTATTGAATATGTGTTGGATTATACATTAAAACGTATTGGTAATCTTGAAATGGTTTATTTAATTGGTGATTTGGCAAGTGGAATTGATAATAAAATTATACAACTCGTTTTAATTGGAGATATTAACAATACTTATTTGGTAGAATTAGTAGCTAAGGCTGAACAAAAAATTAATAAAAAAATTATATTAGAAGTGGTTAAAAACCATAACGAATTTAACGAAAATTATATTCAAAACGGAAACGCCAAACCTTTATTAGTATGGCGTAAATAAAGGGTTTTGAACTTTTTTTAACAACTTAGTTAATGTAACTGAGCTGGCGAAGCTTTAAACAAAATGACCTGGAAAGTACTTTATGTTCAATCTCGAAGAGAAAAACAAATTTTAAATAGAATTTTAGAATTAGGTATAGAGGCTTATGTTCCATTTAAAACAGAAATTAAACAATGGAGCGATAGAAAAAAAAAGGTGGTTTCCCCTTTAATTAATGGGTATGTTTTTATTAAACCTAATCAAAACCAAAGAGAAAAAATATTTAATATAGATGGTATTCTTAACTATGTTAGGTACAATGGTAATGATGCTATAATTTCTGAACGCGAAATTGAAATTTTAAAAATGATTGAAACTAAAGGGTATTATGTTGAAATTAATAATAAAATTGAAGTAAATATTGGTGATATCGTTGAAATTAAAGCCGGAAGATTTAAAGGTTTAGAAGGCATAGTAGAAAAAGATGGTAAAAAAGAACATTGTTATGTTGTTATTAAAAATTTAGATTTTCAACTAAAAATTAAAGTAGAAAAAAATACTTTAAAAAAAGTACAATCACATTAAGTTTATTTTGCAAAATAACTTTACTAAAAATATTTACTTTGAAGGTTTAAACGGATTAAGATTTTTTGCCGCTTTAGCCGTAATTATTACGCACATTGAATTAACCAAAAATTTTTTTAAAATTCAAAACTGTTGGCAGTCTTCAACACTTATTTTTAATTTAGGCGGTTTAGGTGTTTATTTCTTTTTTGTATTAAGTGGCTTTTTAATTACTTATTTATTAATTATTGAAAAACAAAAAACCGGAACTGTTGCTATAAAAAAGTTTTATATTAGACGGGTATTACGTATTTGGCCGCTTTATTTCTTAATTCTAATAGTAGGTTTTTTTGTATTACCTAATTTTAAGCAAATAGATATTCAATATCAAAAAATTTATTTTGAACAAAATTTTTTCCCTAACCTTATTTTATTTTTGTTTATGTTGCCTAATTTGGCTTTCTCTATTTTTCCAGCAGTGCCGCACATAGGGCAATTATGGTCAATTGGGGTTGAAGAACAATTTTACATAGCTTGGCCAATAATTGTAAAGCAAAGCGCTAAGCTTTTAAAAACTTTAATTATTATTATATTAAGTTTAATAGCTCTTAAAATTATAGTGTTACTTTTAGGAAAAATGTTTTATCAAGAAACTTGGTACATAACGTTAAAAAAACTAATTGCCATGTCTAAGTTCGAAAGCATGGCTATTGGTGGAGTAGGGGCTTATTTGTTAAGTATTAAACATTCAGTAATTAATTTTATAAAACTACCTTTTGTGGCTATTAGTGCATTAATTTTAATTTTATTAATAATTTATTTTATCCCCGAAAAGTTGCAAGATGCACAACATTTACCCATTTCAATTTTGTTTTTAGTTATTATTTTAAATGTTATTTCATCACAAACAAAATGGATAAAAAATAAGTTGTTTGATTTTTTAGGGAAAATCTCTTACGGCATTTATATGTACCATTTAATGATTATTCCTTGTGTTTTAATTATTATTCAAAAATTTGTAACACCAAATTCAAATTATTTTTTATTTAATGTGTTGTTATATACTTTTACTATTATTACTACTTTATTGGTATCTTGGCTTTCTTATAACTTTTTTGAAAGTAGATTTATAAATTTAAAAGATAAATTTACAATTATACATTCTGGTAAAAAATAAATATGATAGTTGTTATTGATTATGGTATTGGAAACTTAGCCTCTGTTTTAAACATGTTTAAAAAAATAGGAGTAAATGATGTTAAAGTTTCGGGCAACGAAAGCGAAATTGCTAAGGCCGATAAAATCTTACTTCCTGGTGTTGGTGCTTTTGATACGGGTATGGAAAATCTCGAAAAATCAAATTTAATTCCTATATTAAATCAAAAAGCCTTAGTGCAAAAAGTACCCGTTTTAGGAATATGTTTAGGCATGCAACTTTTAACCAAACGTAGTGATGAAGGTGTAAAAAATGGATTAGCTTATATTGATGCCGAAACAATTAAGTTTAATTTCCAAAATAATGCTAACCTCAAAATTCCTCACATGGGTTGGGATTATATTTCTGTTAAACAAAAAAATCCTTTAGTCGATCAAGAATCTAAGTATAGATTTTATTTTGTGCATTCTTACCATGTTAAATGTTTTAACGAAAAACAAAGTTTAGCAACGTGTAATTATGGTTATGATTTTACATGTATGGTTAATAACGATAATATTTTTGGTGCCCAATTTCATCCTGAAAAAAGTTTAAAGTTTGGAATGAAATTATTAGAAAACTTTGCGAAAATTTAATTAATAGTTATGGCACTAAAAAGAATAATGCCCTGTTTACTTTATGATGGTGTAGGTTTAGTTAAAACAATTAAATTTAAAAATCCTTCATACATAGGCGATCCAATTAATGCAATTAAAATTTATAATGAAAAAGAGGTTGACGAATTAATTGTAATTGATATTAACGCAACAAAACAAAAACGCAAACCTAATTTTGATAAAATTGCCGATATGGCTAGTGAAGCTTTTATGCCTTTTGCGTATGGTGGTGGTGTAAAAACGTTCGAAGATTTTGCAACGCTTTATAAAATTGGTGTAGAAAAAGTAATTGTAAATTCCCTCATTCAACAGAATCCCGCTGTAATTAAAAAAGTTATTGAAAATTATGGCGCACAAGCTGTTGTTGCTTGTTTAGATTATAAAAAGGCAATGTTAGGCGGGATAAAGCCATACTCTTATTTTGGCGAAAAAATAAAATTAACTATTGTTGATTATGCAAAATATTTAGCAAACGACTTAGGTGTTGGCGAAATAATGTTATATAGTGTTGATAGAGACGGAACTTGGGAAGGCTTTGATGAAGCTATTACAAAAGAAGTAATTTCAAACGTTGATGTACCAATAATTGCTTGCGGTGGATGTGGTAATATAAACCATTTAAAAACTATTTTGTATTCAACTAATGCAAATGCTGCTGCAATTGGTAGCATGGCTGTTTATAGCAAAAAAGGTATGGGCGTTTTAATAAATTTCCCTAAACGCGAAGATGTAATTATTGAATAAATTTTGAATAGCACAAAAAATAACGAGTATTGGGATTTAATCGTAAGGCCTAAAAACAATTTATTTAATTTAAAATTATTTGAATTGTGGGCTTATAAAGATTTGGTTGTTTTAATGGTTAAACGCGATTTAACCGCTTTGTATAAACAAACAATACTTGGCCCAATTTGGATGTTTTTACAACCATTGTTTACAACCCTTCTTTATACTTTTCTATCTCAACAAGCTCAATTAAAAACCGATAATTTACCTCCGTTACTTTTTTATTTAATTGGACAAACTTATTGGTTATATTTTTCAGAATGTTTTTTAAAAACTTCTAATACATTTATATCTAACGCCTCTGTTTTTGGTAAAGTTTATTTTCCTCGTTTAGTAATGCCTTTATCTGTAATCATTTCTAACTTAATTCGTTTAGGCATACAAATTTTAATGATGTTATGTGTGTACATTTATTATTTATCTACAACTAACGATATTCAACCCAATTTAACTTTAATATTTTTGCAACCACTTTTAATTATTATGCTTGGCTTGTTTGCATTAGGCTTAGGCATTTTATTTTCTGCATTAACCACAAAGTACCGCGATTTTTCTTTTTTACTTGGTTTTGGTTTACAGTTGTTTATGTTTGTTAGCGGCATTGTTTTTCCGGCTTCAACCTTTGGCGATAAAACAAAATTTATTTTAATGTTTAATCCTGTTATGGCAATTACCGAAGCCATAAAGTTTGGATTAACTGGGCAAGGTTATTTTTCTCCTTTCCATTTATTTATTTCATGCATAATAATTTTTATTATCCTTTTATTTTCTATTATTATTTTTAATAAAACCGAACAAACCTTTATGGATACTGTATAAACAATGAGTGCAGTTATTGAAATAAATAATTTAGGAAAACAATATCGCCTTGGTCAAGTTGGTACATCTACCATTTCTGATGATTTTAAAAGTTGGCTATATAAAGTAAGAGGTAAAGAAGATCCCTTTTTAAAAATTGGCGATACTAATGATAGAAGCAAAAAAGGAAATTCAAATTATGTTTGGGCCTTGCAAAATATTAATTTTTCAGTTAATCAAGGTGAGGTTGTTGGTATAATTGGAAAAAATGGCGCAGGAAAATCTACCTTGCTTAAAATATTATCTCGCACTACAAATCCTACAATTGGCGAATATAAAATTAAAGGACGAATTGCTTCGTTATTAGAAGTTGGTACAGGTTTTCATCCCGATTTATCAGGAAGAGAAAATGTTTTTTTAAATGGTGCCATTATGGGCATGACTAAATCTGAAATAAAAAAACAGTTCGATGAAATTGTTGATTTTAGTGGTGTTGAAAGATATATTGATACTCCTGTAAAAAGATATTCATCTGGAATGTATGTGCGTTTAGCATTTGCTGTCGCAGCACATTTAGAACCTGAAATTCTTATTGTTGATGAGGTTTTAGCTGTTGGCGACCAAGAGTTTCAAGATAAGTGTATTGGAAAAATGAAGTCTGTAAGTGGCAATGGTCGTACAGTTCTTTTTGTAAGTCATAATATGGCTGCTGTTAAAAATTTATGTAAACGCTCCATCGTTATGAAAAATGGACAAATTTATTTTGATGGAAACGTGTCTAGTGGAATTGAAAAATATTTAGAAGCACTTAACCCTTCTTTAAATAATGGCGTTATTGAAAACCATCATAGAACAATAAACACTAATAAAGTTTTTATTAAAAATATTAAATTATGTAATGAAGAGTTTGTAAAAGGAAATAGTATTTTTTTTAATAATCAATTACACATTTGTTTTGAAATTGATTTTAACGAAAATTTTAACGATATTATTTTTGATGCGCGCATAAGTACTAATGATGGCATTGAACTTTTACACACCATGAACTTATATAATGGTAACCTTATTAGTGCCCAAAAAGGAATAAAAAAAGTAGATTTAACAATAGAAAATAAATTACAGCCTGGTAAATATTATATAAGTTTAGGCGTTCACACAAGCGATGGCGCAACCCTTGATTATTTAGAAAATGTTTTAGAAATAAATGTGTTAAACGTTACAAAAAATAATGATAAAGGTTTAGTTTACGAATTTAAATTAGGTTATGCTCGCCTTAATGCCGATTGGAAAATTAATTAAAAAACAATGAGTTCAAATTTTATACCTTTAGCAAAACCCAATATAACAGAAAAAGATATTGAGCTTGTTTCAAGTGTATTGCGTAGTGGTATGCTAGTGCAAGGTAAATATGTAAACGAGTTAGAAAATGAGTTTGTAAAATTTACACAAGTTTCATTTGCCGCTGCGGTGTCAAATGGAACGTCTACTTTGCATTTAGCCTTAATTGCATTGGGAATTAAAAATGGTGATGAAGTATTTGTGCCTGCGTTTTCATACTTGGCAACTGCTAATGTTGTTGAACTAGTTGGTGCTAAACCTGTGTTTGTTGATATTGATTTAACTACTTTTAATATTGATGTAACAAAAATTGAAGCCGCAATTACCCCAAAAACTAAAGCCATAATTCCTGTTCACGAATTTGGACTTTCGTGTGATATTGAGGGCGTGATGAGTATTGCAAAAAAACACAACTTGTTTGTAATTGAAGATGCAGCTTGTGCATTAGGTGCTAAATTTAAAAATAAACACGTAGGTACTTTTGGTGATTTTGGTTCATTTTCACTTCACCCGCGCAAAGCTATAAGTAGTGGCGAGGGTGGAATATTAATAACAAACAGTAAAAATTTCGATAAATTAGTTAAGCTCCTTCGAAACCATGGTACTGATATAATTGATGGGAAAATGAATTTTTCTGAATTTGGTTTTAATTATAGAATGACCGATTTTCAAGCGGCATTAGTGTATTCTCAATTGCCAAGGTTACAACAAGGGATTGAGTACAAACAAAAACTCGCAAATATTTATTTTAATGAACTTAATTTAATTAACCTAACTTTGCCATTTATTCCTAGTTATACACAACACACATGGCAAACATTTCATGTAATTGTAAATAATAAAATAAATAGAGATGATTTAATAGAAAAACTTAAGGCGAAAAACATTGGTGTAAATTATGGCGCACAATGTATGCCTTACATGCAATCCTTTCAAAAAAAATATAACCTTAATTGTGAAAAATTATTTCCTAATGCGTTAAAAGCATACAAACATGGTCTTGCCTTACCAATTTATGAATTACTAACTAAAGAGCAAATACAATATATCTCAAAAACAATAAATCAACTTACATCATGATACAAAACAAAACAATTTTTATAACAGGGGGTGCTGGTTTTATAGCCAATACATTAATTAAACATTACATAAATAATAATAAAATAATTGTTTACGATAATTTTCATCGCGATACATTAAGCGGAAGCTCGGTTGCTAATCATCAAAACCTTAAAATTGTTAAGGGCGATGTTTTAGATTTACAAACATTAACTAGCGCAATGAAAGGTGCAGATGTTGTTATTCACGCTGCGGGAATTGCAGGTATTGATACCGTTATTAAAGACCCAGTACGCACAATGTGCGTTAACATGATGGGTACTGCAAATGCTTTGCAAGCTGCATTAGAAAATGGAATTAAAGAAAGATTTATTGATTTTTCAACTTCCGAAGTTTTTGGTTCAATGGCATTCAAATCTTCAGAAAGCGATCAAACTGTTGCTGGTAGCGCTGGAGAAGCCCGTTGGACATACGCAGTTAGTAAATTAGCAGGTGAACACCTTGCTCATGCTTACTACAAACAACATAAATTACCTGTTGTTACTGTTAGGCCTTTTAATGTTTATGGGCCAGGACAAACCGGTGAAGGTGCCATACAAATTTTCATTAAAAAAGCATTAAAAAATGAAGATATACATATTGACGGTGATGGATCGCAAATTCGTGCTTGGTGCTTTGTTGATGATTTTGTAGATTGTTTAATTCGTTGTGTTGAAAACCCCAAAGCCATTGGCGAAAGTTTTAATATAGGTAATGCGCGTGCAGTTATAACTATTTTAGGTTTAGCGCAATTAGTTTGTAGAGTTTTAAAATCAAATTCTAAAATTTTATTTGATCCACCTTTATCTGCAGATATTGCAATTCGAATACCAAGTGTTGATAAGGCAAAAGACATTTTAGATTTTAAAGCCCAAGTAGATTTAGAAGAAGGTGTTTTAAAAACAGCAGAGTGGATGAAAAGTCAAAAATAAAAAATAATGAATCGTAAAAAATATTTAGAAAATCAGGGTGAGTTAAACAAACAGTTTAATACTATTAACGAATTAAATTTAGTATTAGAACAGGGTTTTTTAAATGATTTTAATCGTTCATTACCTATGGCCGATCATATAAATGATAGGTGGGAACGCGCAAAACGATTAGGTTTTGGTGAAGGAACAAATATTTACGATTCAAGTTATGTTATTGGCGAAGTAAAGGTTGGTAAAAATTGCTGGATTGGTATGTTTACTATTTTAGATGGATCTGGTGGTTTAAAAATTGGGAACAATTGTACAATATCAGCCGGAGTTCATTTGTATTCGCACGATAATGTTAAAGCTACATTAAGTAATAATAAATTACCTATAGAACGAATGCCCGTTAATATTGGAGATAATGTTTACATAGGCCCACATTCTATAATATCTAAAAATGTAACGCTTGGTAATTTTGTAGTTGTTGCAGCGCAAAGTTTTGTAAATAAATCTTTTCCAAACAACGCAATAGTTGCCGGAACACCAGCAAAACAAATTGGTGAGGTAATAATAAAAGAAACAGAAATAAATTTCAAATATTTTAAATAATGCAAACTTGTAAACGCTGTATTTATAATTCTGATATCCCTAAAATAGCCTTTAACGTTAATGGTATTTGTAATTATTGCGAGCAATATGATTCTATGAATCAACAATACCCTACAGGCGAAGCTGGAAATAAAATTATTGAAGAGTACGTTAAACAGATGAAAAAAGATGGGAATGGTAAACCGTATGATGTGGTAATTGGTGTGAGTGGCGGTTGCGATTCATCATATATGTTGCACTTAGCAAAAAATGTTTATGGATTAAGAGTTTTAGCAGCACATTTTGATAATACGTACAATTCTAAAATTGCAGTTGAAAACATAAAAATTGTATTAGATAAATTGGGTATAGATTTATATACTCATGTTGTAGATAATAAAGAATTTGAAAACATTCAAAAATCTTTATTAAAAGCATCAGTGCCTGAGTTTGAAGCTGCAACTGATTTAGCGCTTGCAACTACTCATTATATGGCATGTGCTAAATATGGTATAAAACATATTTGGGAAGGTCATTCTTTTCGGACCGAAGGAGTTTCCCCTCCAGGTTGGTTTTATATGGATGCCAAATACATTAAATCTATTCATCAAAAATTTGGAGATGGAAAAATAAAATCAACTCCACTGCTTTGGTTAAGCAAGTGGATTAAATGGATGGTAATAAATAAAATAAAAAAATTTAGACCATTATATTATTTAGATTATAACAAAGAAGAAGTTAAAAAATTTTTAGCTCAAGAATATGGTTGGCAATGGTATGGTGGTCATCACATGGAAAATAGAACAGCTTATTTTATAAATAATTATTATTTACCAATTAAATTTGGAATTGACTTGCGTTGGTGCGAATATTCAGCTTTAGTTCGCAGCGGACAAATGACAAGAGAATTGGCGTTACAAAAAATAAAAGAACCAAAACCTTTTGATAACGATTTGTTAGTTGAAATTAAAACTCGTTTAAACTATAATGATGCAGATTGGAATGAAATTATGAATGCACCAAAAAAACATTATACAGATTATCCAACTTATAAAAAAACATTTGAACGTTTACGTCCTTTCTTTTTTATCTTATTAAAAAGTGGTTATGTAACACGTAGTTTTTATGATAAGTTTTGTGTATTAAAATAACCTTCAAAAAATTAATTTTTGAAAACAATTTGGATAGAGGGTATTGAAATTTCTGGACTCCTAAACAATTTAGCAATTGGTTTTAGGGATAAAGGTTATAGGGTAATCACTTGTGTAGATAATTATTCTAAAGGAAACTATGTATATGATGTAAATAAATATAGGTTTATTAGAGATTTAATTGACCTAAAATTATTAAAATATCCTTTTATAAATAAAGCTATAATTATTTTTATTAATAAATTTCTTCCTAAAAAAAGGAGTAACTATTTAAGAAAAACTCAGCTTAAATTATTTAAAAAAGAAGTTGATTTTTATTTACCAGTTTATAATTGTCAGTTTATTAAAGAGTCAGATTTTAAAGAAATAGCTAATAACAAGAAAACAAAAATAATTGGCTACTTTTTGGGATCAGAAATACGCGTTTATAAAACATTTTGCACTCAGTTTGATGTTGATCCTATTAGTCTTGGTCCAGAGTATTTAAATGAATCAATTAAAGAAAAAATTGAAAAATTAAAATATTTCGAAAAATATGCACATTGTATTTTTTCGGTTCCTGATCAAATGTCTTTTGCAAATCGTCCTTATTATCATTTACAACTTCCTTTTATAATAGATAATTTTAAATTTAACCCAAATCAAAATAAAGTACCTACAATTATTCACTGCCCAAGTAACACAAACTTTAAAGGAACTGATATTATTTTAAAAGTTGTAAACGATTTAAAAAATGAAAAAATTGAATTTAATTTTTTCTTTCTTCAAAATATTCCACATTCAGAGTTAATTGAAAAATTATCAGAAGTTGATATACTCGTTGATGAACTATTCGGACATGGTCCAGGTTTACTATCATTTGAAGCAATGGCATGCGGCTGTGTTGCACTTACAAAATATTATGAAGATTCTCCATCGTGTTTTAATCCTCCAATAGTATCTGTAAATAAATACAACTTAAAAGAGAAATTAAAAGAAATAATTTTAGATGTTGAATTAAGAAAAAAATTATGTTTACAAGGAAGAGATTATGTAATCAAAAACAATAGCCTTTCAAAAGTTGTAGATGACATGATAATTAAGATTGAAAGCAAAGGTGATATCACTAAAATCAAACCCAACTATTTTCCCGATTTTCAAATGGTTGAAAAAAATTTCATTGACGATGAAATTAAATTAATTTAAAAAAATACAATAATTAATTAGCGAGATTTTGTTAAATAAATTTAAATAAAACTTAAAAAATCGATAGGTAAAATAAAATTTGTATTTTACAATTTATGACCTGTACCAAATGTGTTTTAGATACTACAACTTCTCAAATTGAATTTGATAAAAATGGAATCTGTAATTTTTGCTACCAATACGAAGCAGAGGAAAAAAAATTATTTCAAAAGCCTAAAAAACAAAGGGAAGAAGAATTAAATCAAATTTTAAATAAAATTAAAGTTGAACAAAAAACGAATAAATATGATTGTATTGTTGGCATAAGTGGAGGTGTAGATAGTACTTATCTAGCTCATTTAGCTGTTCAGTTTGGTTTAAAGCCTTTATTTGTACATTTTAATAATGGTTGGAATTCAGAGTTAGCTGTACAAAATATAAACAACCTTATAACTAAACTAAACATTGATTTATATTCTTATGTAATTGATTGGGAAGATTTTAAGGATTTACAAATTGCTTATTTTAAAGCTTCAGTTATTGACATTGAAGTACCTACCGATCAATTAATTTTTGCTGTATTATTTAAACTTGCAAAAAAATATAAAATTAAATATATACTAGAGGGCTATAATTTTAGGACAGAATTTGGTGTTCCAATGGATTGGTTATTTGAACATAAATTTGATATTGTAAATCTTAAAAATATCCATAAAAAATACAGCTCTAGAAAATTAAAAAATTTTCCTACATTGAGTAAATCTGATTTTTTATTGTATAACGAAATATATAAAATTGATACCATTGATTTATTAAATAAAATTGATTATAACTATAATGAAGTAATTGAATTGCTTAAGAAGGAATATAATTATGCTCCTTATTTAAGAAAACATTACGAATCAATTTTCACAAGATTTTATCAAGGCTATATTTTACCTAAAAAATTTAATGTTGATAAAAGAAAAGCACATTTATCAACAAAAATAAGATCTAAAATTATTACAAGAGAAGAAGCATTATACCAGCTTAACATCCCTCCTTACCCAATCGAACAACAAGAAGAAGATAAAGCATACGTATTAAAAAAATGGGAAATGACAGAGGCTGAATTTAATTCTATAATGAATCAAAAACCAATAGATCATTTAGTTTACGGCATAGAAGGAGAGCCAAGTTGGTTTACTAAACTTAAGGTGCGTTTATTTTATATTTATCTTTTTAAATTTGCTTATCCTTTAGGTATAAGAAAAAAAGATTTCTGAATTTCTCACAATAATTGAAAAAAGTTTCCATTATTTGTTTTACTGATTACACAAAAGAACCTCGCGTTCTTAGAACTATTAATGCCTTAAAAGATGAGTATCAATTATCAATATTTTCAACTTCAAAACAAATTAATGGTATTCATAAAGCAGTAGAAGTAATTAATCTTAATAAAGATTTTTATTTTCAAACCAATGGAAATGTTTTATTTAGAAAACTAAAAACAGTTTTTGTAAAATATGTATTGGGTTATAAAGTTGGTTCCGACAAATATTTTAATCGTCAATATTGGAGTACTGAGCGCCATCAACTTTTAAAATTATTACAAAATGAAAATGCTGATGTATATATAGGGCATGGCATATACACCTTACCTTTATTAGCTAAATTATCAAGGCAAGCAAAGGTTGTCTTTAATGCACATGAATATTATCCTTGTGAATTTGAAGAAAATTTGCATTGGGTAAAATTTTTTAAACCTTATTATATGTGGATTTTAAATAAATATTATTCAAGTATTAATTTAACTTTTGCAGTAACCTCATCAATTGGTAAACGCTTATCTAACGAATTTAAAATTAAATATATTGAAATTAATAATGCATCTGAATTTAAAAATCTACAACCTGCCAGATGTGATGATTTAATTAAAATTATTCACCATGGCGCAGCTTTAAAGGGAAGAAAAATAGAAGAGATGTGTAACTTAATGACTTTATTACCTGAAAATTATGAATTAAATTTAATGTTAGTAAAGTCAGATGAAGAATATTTTAATAAATTATTGTTAAAGTATAAATCTCAAAAAAATATTAAATTTTTAAACCCTGTATCTTTTTCTGAAATTCCAAATTTTATTAATCAATTTGATATAGGGTTATATATTCTTAAACCAAATAATTTTAACGAAGAACATTGTTTACCCAATAAATTTTTTGAGTTTATTCAAGCAAGATTGTGTTTAGCTATTTCACCTAATACAGATATGAAAGAAATAGTTGAGAAATACAATTTAGGAGTTGTTTCAAGTGACTTTTCAAGTTTAAGCATGAAGGATAGTTTTCTTTCCCTAAGTATTGAAAAAATTCAGAGTTTTAAAGAAACTGTACACAAAAATGCTGAACTATTATGTGCTGAAAATAATTATAAGATTATTAAAAATTCAATAAATGAGTTATTAAAAAATTAAACTCTATTTTATTATTAATAAATGTGCGGTATAGCAGGTATATATAATTTGAATAACGATTCTATAAACATGGAATCGATAATTAAATTTACTGACACAATGAAGCATCGTGGCCCCGATGGAAGTGGCTATAATTTGTATAATAATAACACTTTAGCTTTTGGTCATCGCCGTTTATCAATATTAGATTTAACTGAAGCTGGCAAACAACCTTTTTCATATCTTAATCGTTACCACATTACTTATAATGGCGAAGTTTATAATTTTTTGGAAATACGTAACGAATTAGAAACTAAAGGTTATTCTTTTAAAACTAATACAGATACTGAAGTTATTCTTGCAGCATATCATTTTTACGGAAAAGATTGTTTGTATAAATTTAATGGCATGTGGGCCTTTGCTATTTGGGATGAACAAGAAAAAGAATTGTTTATTGCTAGAGATAGATTCGGCGTAAAACCATTAAATTACTTATACATTCCTAACAAATTATTTGCCTTTGCCTCTGAAACCATTGCGTTTAAAAATCTTGATGGATTTAAAAGAAAATTTAATCATCAAAATTTAGAAACAGCAATTCATTCATCACATATAATTGAAGCAGCCGGAAAAACTATTTTTGAAGGCATTGAACAATTATTACCTGGGCATACTATTACTTTAAAAAATAATTATTTTAAAATAAATAGATGGTGGAATACTAGTGATCACTTAACCGAAATAAAGAGCGATTACAATTCGCAAGTTATTAAGTTTAAAGAACTATTTTTCGACGCATGCAAAATTAGAATGAGAAGTGATGTTACTATTGCATCTGCTTTAAGTGGCGGTATAGATTCAAGTTCTGTTTATTGCACGCTTCAACAATTTAAAAAAGATAAAAACATTCATCGTTTGCCATCAGATTGGCAAAAAGCTTTTATTGCAACTTTTCCTGGTACAACAATGGACGAAAGGCAATTTGCAGAAAAAGTGATAAATTATACTAATGGTGATGCCGTTTATATAACACCTGATTATTCAAATCTTGTTTCTGATATTAAATATAGTACAGAATTGCTTGATGGAATTATTGCAAATCCAATTATTGCAATTTCTGATATCTATAAAGCTATGCATAAAAATGGTGTAACTGTTTCTTTAGATGGACATGGCGCTGATGAATACGCTTTTGGATATATAAGCTATCCTTTACAAGAATTTTATGTCGCTTTAATTAGTGGTAATAGAAATAAAGCAATAGAAATGGTTGATATAATTTGCGGACTGTCAAATTCGTATAGTAAAGAAAATTTAATGCATGAATTTGATAAAGATAACAACTTTAAACGAAAAGTGATAAAGCAAATAAAACAGTTGTTACCAAAAAAAGTAAATCCAACGGTAATAAAATCTACAAATAATTGGTTCGTTAATCAACATAGTGATGTTTCTTTAAATTATTTTACAAATAACTTTAACGGTATTTCTAAAACATTATTTAATGATTTTCATTATTATAGCTTACCAATTAACTTACGCGATTTTGATAGAGCTTCAATGCAAAATAGTATAGAAATTAGAATGCCTTTTATGGATTACAGATTAGTTTCTTTTATGTTTAGTTTACCTGAAGAATATAAACTTGGTGCTGGTTATACTAAACGTATAATTCGTGATGCTATGAAAGATATTTTACCTGAAGAAATTAGAACAAGAAAATTAAAAATAGGCATAGGCTCACCTATTTGTGAATGGATAAATGACCCCTTAAACGAATTTGTTTTTGATACAATAAATTCTAAAAAAGCAGAATCTCTATCGTTTTTAAATCTTTCAACTATTAGAAAAGATATGGATAGTTATAATAGAAATAATAGCTGGAATGCTAACAATGCTTCATCTGTTTGGTCTGTGGTTAATGCTTTAATTATAAATGAATAAATATAAAACATATCAACAATGCACACGTTGCGTTATGGATACTACTGCAACCGAAATTGTTTTTGATGAAAAAGGTATATGTAATTTTTGCAAAGATTTTGAAACATTAGCTCATAAAACAATTTGGCGCCCATTAGAAGTAAGGTTAAAAGAATTGGAAGAGGGTATAGAAAAAATAAAACAACTGGGTGAAAACAGTAAGTATGATTGTTTGGTTGGCTTGAGTGGTGGAGTTGATAGTTCGTACATTTGCTATTGGGTAAAACAAGTGGGACTAAGGCCGTTAGTTGTACATTTTGACAATGGGTGGAACAGCGAACTAGCAGTACAAAACATTAATAATATTATTTCAAAAACGGGTTTTGATTTATATACTTATGTTATAAATTGGGAAGAATTTAAAGATTTGCAATTAGCCTACATTAAAGCTTCAGTTATTGATATTGAAGTTCCTACAGACCAATTAATATTTGCAACATTATATAAGATAGCAAGAAAATATAAAATTAAAAGTGTAATTAATGGAAACAATATTTCATCTGAAGCTATATTGCCACACTCATGGTATTTTCAAGATAAATTAGATATTGTAAACTTAAAAGGAATTCATAAAAAATTTGGAACTAAAAAATTAAAAAATTTTCCAAGTTTAAGTTTAACAAAACAATATATAAATTCAACTTTATTTTCAATGTTTTCTGTTTCACCTTTAAACTTACTTGATTATAATAAAGAAGAAGCAAAAGAAATTCTAAAAAAAGAATTTGATTGGAAAGATTACGGAGGAAAACATTACGAATCAATTTTTACACGATTTTATCAAGGCTATATTTTACCTAATAAATTTAATGTTGATAAACGCAAAGCACATTTAGCAACTTTAGTTGCTGCTAAAATTATAAGTAGAGATGTTGCTATTGAAGAATTAAAAAAATCTACCTATGATATTGAACTTCAAAAGCAAGACTATGAATATGCGCTTAAAAAATTCGATTTAACTAAAGATGAATTTGAAAAGTACATGAATTTAGAGCCAGTTCCGCATAAATTTTATGGCACTCAATGGGATAAAAAGGAATTTAGAAAACATTATATTTTTAAACGCCTATTTGGTCCAAGTTTAAAAGTGCTTAAATACTTTTATAAATAAATGAAATCTGTAGCGTTCTTTATTTTCGGTATTCAAAACTTAAAAGGCGGAGGTGGCGCCGAAAGATTTTTTTCTGATTTTTATGATCAATATAATAATTTAGAAGAAAAATCTTTCAAATTATATTTTATTACCGATAAACAATCAATTAATGAATTAAACTCAGTTGGGAAATTAAAAAACAAAGTAAATTGTTTGAAATTTAAAATATTTTCTAACAGATTTAAAAATAGGCTTGAGTTTCTGCAATTATTAAAAATTATTATTAGACATAACATTAAATTAATTCATTTACCTTTATTTAATTTCCATTATTTATCTCTTTTAAAAAAAATAAATAAGTTGCCCTCATTTCTAAGGCCAAAATTGATAGTCAATATTTCAAGTTGTTATTTAGTGCCAGGGTTACAAAATAAAGTTCAAAATGAGGTTAATACATTTTTCCCATTATTTAATGAAATAGAAATTGATGGCTATTTTTCGTGGTATAATAATTTTTGCGATTATATTAATAATAATAAACAATTATTTAAAAAAGTTCCTTTTACTTATGCAATAACTTCAAGGTATTCAAACACAAATTATTTTTTCCCTGAAAAAAAAGAAAATATTATTGTTTTTGCTGCAAGATTAGATGAGCAAAAACGACCAGATTGGTTTATTAAAGCTATAAGGCTAATATTAAATGAAAACGAAGATTTATTTAAAGATTGGAAATTTATTATTTGTGGTAATGGTGTCCTTAAATCTGTATTAGAAACAGAAGCAAAAGTATTAAATTTAGAAGGAAAAATAGAATTTAAAGTTGAAGGTGAGTTATACAAAGTATTTAATAAATCAAAAATTTTTGTTTCATGTCAAGATTTTGAAAATTTCCCTTCATTAGCAATGGCCGAAGCTATGTCTTCGGGTAATGCTATTATTGCTAGAAATGTAGGCCAAACAAATTACTTTTTAAAAGAAAATGAAAATGGTATGTTTATTAAACCAGATTCAGCTATTGGATTAGCACAAGCGATTTTTAATCTCGTGAAAGAAGAAAAATTAATAAAAAATATGAGTGATAAAAGTGTTGAACTAATGAATACAGTTCATACTTTTGAAAATTTTGTTCCACAAATTGAGAATTTTTGGAAAAAAATAATTTTAAATTAAGATGAATAAAATTTTAGTTACTGGT
>CAZAPH010000007.1:0-5820 GCA_964487105.1 uncultured Akkermansia sp. | reverse complement strand
ATAGGTTCACATTTGGTTAAAAAATTAGTTCAACAAAACTACGAAGTTGTTGTAGTAGATAATTTATTGCGTGGCAATAAAATTGAAGGTGAAATTTTAAATAAATTACATTTTGTAAAAGGTGATGTAAGAGATTTTGAGCTTATAAAAAAGTTGTCTGAAAATTGTAAGTACATTTATCACTTTGCCGCAGTTTTAGGCGTTGATGTAGTTGCTGATAATCCTGTTGAAACTATGGATACAGAAGTAATTGGTATGCGAAATGTTGTTGAAGCAGCTTTGGTAAATAATATTAAAAAAATAATTTATGCTTCTACAAGTGGTATTTACGGGCATTCTGCAATCGAAAAATCTGTAACAGAAAACATACAGGTTGATCCTCGCACAAGTTACGCAATGGCAAAAAGATATAATGAAATTTATTTAAAAGCCGTTTATGAAGAAAAAGGACTTTGTTCTATTTCAGTAAGATTTTTTAATGTTTATGGTATTGCACAAGATAATAGAATGGTAATACCAAGATTTTTTGAACAGTGTTTAAATAATAAACCTATTACAGTTTTTTGTAATGGAAAACAAACTCGCGATTTTACATATATTGATGATACAATTAAAGCCTGTTTATTATTAACAGAAAAAATAAATGGATGTGAAATTTTTAATGTAGCTAATGAAAACGAATTCTCAATTTTGGAATTGGCTAAATTGATAAAGAAAATTACGAAATCAGACTCTGAAATTTCACTTATTAATGCTCCTTCAAAAAGATACGATTATGAGGTTGAAAGAAGGTTTGGCTCATCAAATAAATTATTTAATGCAGTTGGATTTAAGCCATCAACAAATCTTGAAGATGGTTTACTAAAAATTTATTCAGAATACAATAAATTAATTTGAAAATTAGTTTAGTTATTTTTACTAATAATTTCCCAGATTCTGAAATGAAATCAGAAATTTGGTTAGAAAACGAATTGAAAACTATAAGTGCATATTTCGATGAAATTATTTTAATCCCTCATCAATCAGCAAAACGTTATATCTCATTACCTAAAAATGTTTCAGTTTTAAATATAGAAGAAACTAATCAAAAAGTAACATTAACAGATTTTATTTCATGTATAAAAATTTTACTAAATGATTTTATGTATTATCCATCTAAAAGGGATTACTTAAAATATTTAAGGTATAATTTAGCTTTATTAAAACAAATTCATAAAAATGCGTATGCAACTGTTAATGCTTTAAAAAGTATAAATACTAATTTTATCTTTTATTCATATTGGTCTGATAATCTATTAACTAAAGCTGTAATAATAAAAAATAAAATAAAAAATAATTCGGTTTTAATTAGCCGCGGTCATGGTTTCGATGTTTTTGAAGATCAAACACTTCATGGTGTTATTCCATTTCGTGGGTATCAATATAAACATTTAGATAAATTAATTTCTGTATCAAAAAGAGGTTACTTACACTTAATTTCCAATAAAAAATACCTAAAATACAACAAAAAAAATGCTTACTCGTACTTAGGAATATTAAATACTTTTAAAAATAATTATCCATTTGATGCAACTAAACCCTTTACTATAGTTACGTGTTCAATTGTAAGAAACGTAAAGCGTTTGCAACTAATGCCCGAAATTTTAAAACATATAAATTCCCCTTTAGTTTGGCATGTGCTTGGTAATGGCGAGGATTTAGAAAACTTAAAAGAATTATGCATGCATCTACCAAAAAATATAAATGTTATTTTTCATGGTGCATTATCAAATGAAAATATTTTAAATTTTTATAAAAATAATCACATTAATATATTTTGTAGCTTAAGTTCATCTGAGGGTTTACCTGTTTCAATGATGGAGGCTCAAAGTTTTGGTATCCCTATAATGAGTACCAATGTTGGTGGCTGTAACGAAATTTGTAATAATGAAACTGGTTTTTTAATTGAAAAATATTTTAATCCAAAAGATGTTGCTGAAAAATTAGAAAATTTTAAAAATAGCGCTAAAAACACAATTCAATTTCATGAAAAATGTAGATTGTATTGGGAACTAAATTTTAATGCCGAAAAGAATTATAAAAATTTTGCAAAAACAATTACCGAATTGGTACAATAAAAATAATAATTATGGATTTAAACAATAAAAGTGTTTTAATAACTGGTGGTACAGGTTCTCTTGGTAAAGAGTTAACTAAAACCATTTTACAAAAATATCCTAATATAAAACGTCTTGTTATATATTCGCGCGATGAGCAAAAACAATTTCAAATGGCGCAAGAATTTCCTGATACAGTATATACAGCAATGCGTTATTTTATTGGTGATGTGCGTGATTTTGAAAGACTGAAAAGATCATTTTCAGGAGTTGACTATGTAATTCATGCAGCGGCTATGAAACATGTTCATATCGCAGAGTATAATCCTGATGAGTGTGTTAAAACAAATATTGGTGGTGCTGAAAATGTAATTAAAGCCTGTTTGGAAACCGGAGTTACTAAAGTGGTTGCTTTATCAACTGATAAGGCTTGTGCACCAATTAATTTATATGGTGCAACAAAATTAACTTCTGATAAATTATTTATAGCTGCTAACAATATCAAAGGTAAACAAGATATTAAATTTTCGGTAGTGCGTTACGGAAATGTTATGGGTTCAAATGGTTCGGTTATTCCTTTTTTTATTAATAAAAAGAAAGATGGCGTTATTCCTATTACTGATGTAAATATGACTCGCTTTAACATTTCATTACAAGGTGGTGTGGATATGGTACTTCACGCGCTTGATACAGCATGGGGCGGAGAATTATTTGTGCCAAAAATTCCTTCTTATAAAATTACAGATGTGGCAAAAGCTATTGCCCCTGAATGTGAACATAAAGTAGTAGGTATTCGTCCAGGTGAAAAAATACATGAAGAAATGATTACAAGCTCCGATTCTTTTACTACGTACGATTTAGGTAAATACTACGTCATTCTACCTCAGGTTACAAATTGGAATTTGAAAGACTATATAAACACTTTCAATGCAAAATTAGTCCCAACAGGATTCCATTATACATCAGAAAATAATACTGATTGGGAAACCGTAGAAAGCCTTCGAAAACTAATTGTTGAACATGTTGATAAAACATTTAAAGTTTAAACTATGAAAGCGATTCCTTACGGAAGACAAAGTATTAACCAAGAAGATATTGATGCTGTAATTGAAACTTTACAGTCTGATTTTTTAACTCAAGGACCAAAAATTGCAGAGTTTGAAAAAAATTTTGCTGAATATATTGGTTCTAAATATGCCGTAGCTGTTTCTAACGGAACAGCAGCTTTACACCTTTGCGCATTAGTGCTAAATGTTAGTGAAAATACAAATGTAATTACTACACCTATTACTTTTGCTGCTTCTGCTAATTGCATTAAGTATTGTGGTGGTAACATATTTTTTTGTGATATTAATCCTGAAACTTTTTTAATTGATACTTATAAATTATCCGAATTAATTAAATCAAAACCTAAAGGTTTTTTTAGTGGTATAATTCCTGTTGACTTTGCTGGGCTTGCTGTTAATTTAGAAGAAATTAAAAAAATTGCAAACGAAAATAATTTATGGATTATTGAAGATGCCTGCCACGCACCAGGTGGATATTTTATTGATTCAAAAGGTAATAAACAAAATTGTGGCAACTCTAATTTTGCTGATTTGGCAATCTTTTCTTTTCATCCAGTAAAGCATATTGCAACAGGTGAGGGCGGAATGATAACAACAAATAATAAAAGTTTATATGAAAAACTCTTATTATTAAGAACGCATGGTATTACAAAATCCCCTGAATTACTAAAAGAAAATCATGGAGGTTGGTATTACGAAATGCAAGAGCTAGGATATAATTATCGTATGCCGGATATGTTATGTGCATTAGGTATTTCTCAATTAAAACGTGCAGATGAAGGATTAAAAAAACGTAAAGAAATTGCTGACATTTATTATAATGCATTAAAAAATTGTAAAAATATTACTCTTCAATCAAAATCTGTAATCGCTGGTCATGCTTATCATTTATTTATTATAAAAACTAAAAAACGCTTAGAATTATACAACTTTTTAAAGTCACACAATGTATTTGCTCAAGTTCATTATATTCCGGTTCACACCATGCCTTACTATAAAAATTTAGGATATAATGTAGGCGATTTTCCTTTGGCAGAAGCGTATTATAATGAATGTTTAAGTTTGCCTATGTACCCAACATTAACAGCTAACGAGCAAAATTTTGTAATACAACTAATTTTAAAATTTGATGAACAGCAATAGGCTGCATTATTTAGATTATTTAAGGGGAATTTCTGCTTTAGGCATTATGTTTTTCCATTATCTCTCTTGGACTTTTGGTTCTTTTAATGCCTCAAATCCAATTGGTAGAATTGGGATTTATGGCGTTTCTATATTTTATATATTAAGTGGATTAACTTTATACCATGTATATTTTAATCTTGAGCCTTCAAAAAAAAACATATTGCATTTTATTATTAAAAGAGTATTTAGAATTGTTCCCCTTTTTGCATTAATAACTATTCTTAGTGTTTTAATGGTTAATCAACCAATAGAGTTTACGAACTTGATTTTAAATTTAACTTGCTTATTTGGATTTATTAATCCTACGGGATATTATACAACTGGCGGTTGGTCAATTGGCAATGAGATGGTATTTTATTTATTTTTTATAATTTATTTTATTGCTTTTTACCGAAATAAATTAATTTTTTACTTATTATGTTTAACAACTCTTGTTATCTATTTATATACATCAAATTTTATTTTATCAACTAATAATACTATAGATGAACAATGGAGTAAATATGTAAATCCGTTCAATCAACTTTTTTTGTTTTTAGCAGGAATTTTGATCGGAATTGTTTCTAAATTTTCAAGTAATAAACTAACACAAAATCATTATATGATAATCGTATTATTAGCGATTATTGTTTTTTGTTTTTACCCTACTAATTTTAATGATAGAATAATTTTAGTTGTTGGTAAAAGTAGAATTGTTTTTACATTAGTTTGTATAATGATTTGTTTTGGTTTATATAATTTAAATTTTAAATTACCTAATTTTATTCATAAACCAGGAGTTTTTTTTGCTGAAATTAGTTATTGTTTATATCTAATTCATGGTTTATGTTTTAGCTATTCAAAATTTATATTAGATATAATATTTGAAAATTATTCTCAAATGTATAGATTTACTCTATCAATTTTATTATCTGTATTTTTAAGCTATATTTCATATATCACAATAGAAAAATATTTTATTAAACAAGGAAAAAAATTAACACAAAAATTATATGAATGATTTAAAACGATGCACAAAATGTGTAACACCTGAAACACATGAAACAATTATTTATGACACAAAAGGTGTTTGTAATGTTTGTAACAATATAAAAATAAAAGAAACAGTAGATTGGGTTTCAAGAAAAACAGAACTAGACCAATTAATAGAACAATATAGAGGTAAGGGCGATTATGATTGCTTAGTACCCTTTAGTGGCGGAAAAGATAGTACATGGACACTTTATTATTTAGTAAAACATTATAAAGTTAAACCACTTGTTGTTCGATTTGACCATGGCTTTCTTCGTCCTAATATGGAAGAAAACACAAAACGAACTTTAAGAAAATTAGGGGTAGATTTTCATCATTTTACTCCAAATTGGAAGGTTGTTAAAAAACTAATGTTACAATCTTTTTTTGAATTAGGGGATTTTTGTTGGCATTGTCTTACTGGATTTTTTTCATACCCAATGCATGTTGCAATTAGATAT
>CAZAPH010000006.1:0-57343 GCA_964487105.1 uncultured Akkermansia sp. | reverse complement strand
AATTACAAATTTGATGAAGCCATTGTTCAATACAATGAATTTAAAAAATATGTAGGTGCAGATAAGGATTATGGCAAAATGGTTGCCAAATCTATCGCTAGTTCAGAATTTGCAAAAACACAATATTCAAACCCAATAAATGTTCAAATCACTAATTTGGGAGATAGTATTAATAGTCAATATCCTGATTTTAGTCCTGTTATGAGTTCTGATGAAAACATGTTAATTTATACTACACGTAGGCCAAATACTACAGGAGGAATAAAAGATGTTTTTGGGTATTATAATGAAGATGTGGTAGTGAGTTACAAAGATATGAATGGTGTTTGGTCATCGCCAAAATCAATTTCAGAAAACATTAATTCTGGAAACATGGAAGCCTCAGTTAATATTACTGCAGATGGTCAAACTTTAATAGTTTATAAAGATGATGGTACTGGAGGAGGTAACATTTACTACTCAACTTACGAAGGAAAAGATTGGAGTCCGTTAAAAGAATTTGGTTCAGACGTTAACTCTAAATATTGGGAAAGCCATGCTTGTTTAAATAAAGATCAAACGGTTTTATATTTTACGAGTAATAGGCCAGGAGGCTATGGTGGAAAAGACCTATACCGTTGTGTTAAATTACCTAATGGTAAATGGAGTAAAGCTTATAATATGGGTGCAAATATTAATACGCCATACGATGAAGATGGAGCATTTATTCATCCAGATGGCGTTACGTTTTTTTTCGCCTCTAATGGTCATAAAACAATGGGAGGTTTTGATATAATGTTTACTACTATTATTGATGATAATACCTTTGGTGAAATAACAAATATTGGATATCCAATAAATACAACAGATGACGATGTGTTTTATATTTCATCAGTTGATGGTAAACGCGGGTATTTTTCATCTGCAAAAGATGGAGGTTATGGTGAAAAGGATATTTATATGGTTTCTATACCTGAATCAAAAGAAAAACCTTTAGCCTTGTTTAAAGGACAAATTATACCTGCACCAGGCGAAACTTTACCAGAAGATTTAATGATTGTTGTTAAAGATAAAGAAACCGGTGAAATTGTTGGTACTTATAAACCACGTTTGGTAAATGGTGTATTTTCTACAATTTTACCTCCAGGTAAAGAATATAATTTTAGTTACCAAGCACCTCAAGGCGAAGAGTTTTACAATGAAGATGTTTTTGTAACAAATGAGTTAACTTATAATGAAATTAAAAGAGAAGTTAATTTAGAGCCTGTAAAATTATTGGGCAAAGTAGCTGCAAAAAAGAAAAACATTGTTTTAAATACAATTGTACTTAATAATTCAAAACAAAAATCGCCAATTGCCGATGCAGATATAATAATACAAGAAGTAGGAGGAAATGCACAAACATTAAAGTCTGACGCAAGTGGAAAATATGAAAATATTGCCTTAGAACCTGAAAAGAAATATACTGTGTTTGCTGAAAAAGAAGGTAAAAAATCTGTAATAGCAAATATTTCAACAATTGGAGTAAAAGCCCCAAAAGTATTTAGCCAAGTAATATACATGGAAGGAAAACCTGCAACAGTTGCTTCAGGCGAACAAATGTTAAATGTAGTTGTAAAAGACAGAAAAACAGGAAAAATTATTCCAAATGCTAATGTTGTATTAGAAGATAATGAAGGTATTAAAACCAATTATACAACTGATGAAAGCGGTTTTGTGAAAGATGTTGCTGTTGCATTAAACACAAAATATAAATTAAATGCATCTGAAGGAAGTAATGTAAGTGATTTATTAGCATTTACTACACCATTAAAAGCCTCTAAAAAACCAATAACAAAAACTATTTATTTAGGTATTGAACAAATAGCTGGTACAAGTACTGGAAATTTACCAGCAACAAGGTATGAGTACTTTTTTAAATACAATAAAAATTTAAATGATGAAACTGAAGAGCAATGGAACACATTTATAGATAAAATAATTGAACTTTCTAGTAAAAAGAGAAGTGTTTATGTAACTATTAAAGCTAGTGCATCTTATGTTCCTACCAGAACGTTTAAAAACAATAAACAATTAGCAAGTACGCGTGCTAAAAATTTACAAACTAAAATTAAAGAGGCAGTTGCAGCAAAAGGCGGAGATGTTAAGAAGTTAAGATTTAGCCGTAAATCTAAAGTTGGTGGTCCTCGTTACAGAGGCGATCATGATTTAGGAAGAGCTAAATATGAACCACATCAATACGTTAAAGCTAGAGTAAAATAAACTAGCTTTAGCTTATTTTAAAATTTATTTGTTATCAAATTCAAATCCTCTTGAAATTGGTATTTGGTAATCATCAATTTGTATTACTTTTTTATTAAAAGTTGTAATTTTAGTTTTATTAACCACATAAGATCTATGGACTTTTATAAAATTATCGTTAGCCAGTAAATCTAACATTTCTTCTAACGCCATTCTTATTAAATGTTTTTTAGATTGCGTATATATGTTTAAATAATTTCCTTCGCTTTCAATAAATAAAATGGTGTTATGTTTAATAATAACGTTTTGATAATTTTCTTTAATTACTATTTGAGCATTTTCTGAAGATTTAGAGGTAATTAAATTTAATTGTGCAAATAAATCTGATTTTTTAAATGGTTTTGTAATATAACCAGCAGGTTTTGTTTGTAGTATTTTTTGAATTGATGCTACATCTGAATGTGCTGTAATAAATATAAATGGTATTTTAAATTTTTCATTTATTAAGTTTCCTAATTCTAAACCATCAAGTTCTTTTTCCATTCTAATATCCAGTAACACAACATCTGGATTATAAGAAATTAAAGCTTTATGCCCATCTGTTTTAGTATGAGTTAATAAAATATTTTGTATGCCGAAAGAAATTAAAATATCTTTTAAATCTTCGGCAATTAATACCTCATCTTCAACAATAAGTATTTTTAATTTATTCATTATTTTTTAAATTTTAAATTATAAGTGTAGCCCATATCACTTGAGTTTGTAATGTATTCTCCTTTTAATTGTCGAGAAAAAATATCAATTAACCTTGTTCCAATTCCATTTTTAGAAATTGTGGTTTCTTGAATTCCATTTCCATTATCTTTAACTTCTAGGGTTACATTATCATTAATGGCATTTAATTTAATTTCAACTAATGGGTAGTTTACGTTTTTAAAAGCATGTTTAATCGAATTACTTATTAATTCAGTTATTATCATACCAATTGCTGTAGTTTTTGTTGTATTAAAGATGAGTGCATCGCAATTTATTTTAAATTTTATAGGTAGTTTAGTTGAATTTACGGCGTCGTTTATCAATAAAACCAATTCTTCGATGTATATTTTAATGTTAATTCCTTCTGTATCATTTTGATTATACAGCATCTCGTGCACCAATGCCATTGAAGAGATTCTTCGAGCAGCATCATTTAATGGTCCAGTTAATGTTTTGTCGTCATCAGAACTTATTTGCATATTTATTATAGAGTTAACAAATTGCAAATTATTTTTTACTCTATGGTGTATTTCTTGAATTAACGCGTCTTTTACCTTATTTTGATCTTGTAATTTTTTATTTTTTTTATAATTTTTAAAGTATAAAAAACAAATTATTGTAATTAATAATAAAAATAACGAAGCAATAATTGTTATTGTAGTAGTTCTTTGTTTTTCTTCGTTAAAAATTATATTTAATTTTTTTAATTTATTTTCGGTTTTTGTTTTTTCAATTAACGCTTTTTCTTTTTCGTATTTAGCTAATTGGTTACTTAACTTTATTTGATTGGTTTTTGCATTGTCTTTATTATTTTCCAATAAAAAATACGACATGTATCTATACCAGTTTAAACTATCGCCTATAAAAAAGTATTTATCCATCATGTCGTTATAAATACGTGTTTTAGAAAAAGGTATTTTATTAATTGAAATAAATTGTAATAACTCTTTATATAATTCAATAGTTTTTTTATGATGAAGTGTGTTATGTGAGTTTAATTGGCAATAATTATAAAATGCATATGCTGCATCATAAAATTGTTTGTTTTTATGAAAAATAGTTTTGGCTTTAGTATAGTAAAATGAAGCACTATCAAAATTTTTATGATTTTTATAATAAAATCCTAATTCATTATACGATATACCTAAAGCATCGTAATGATTTATTTTATTAGCTAAATTTAAATTAAGTTTTGTGTATATTAATACGGAGTCTGATGGGCTATTTTCATGTAATATTGCGGCGTACCTGTGATATATTCTACATTGTATAAAGTTGTTTTTAAGCGCATATTTATCAAATAAAAATTGAGCTTTAATTATATAGTTTCTCGCATAGCTATAATTACCAATAGATCTAAAAAATTCAGCAACTTCACAAAAAACAGTAACAAGTAACTGGTGATAATTAGTGTTTTTTAATAATTTAATTACTTTTAAATATTTTTCTAAAGCTAAATCATTTTTTCTGCCAACTTTATATGTTTTTGCTTTTGCTAATTCAAGTGTTATCTCATTTAAAGTAGTAGAGGAATACTTTAATACGTCAAGTTTATCTAACAATAGTTCACTTTTTAAATAAAATCCATTTTGGTTATAAAAGTTTATTGTATTTATAGCTTGATTAAAATAATTTTGTTGATCAGTGTCAAAATTAATACTATTTAATTTTTTCTCTTCAATAACTATTAAAGAATCTAACTCTTGAGCCTTACAAAAGCTAGTTAAAAAAATTAATATAAATAGTATATGTAATTTAATAAACAAATAAATTTTATTATAAAGTAAATTTAATCTGTATTTTTTAGTTTTAAATGAATTATTTATAAATGTAAATTTTTTGTAATTGTTTTTTTAAAAAAACCCCCTTCAATTTAATTTGAAGGGGGTTTTTATTTTAAACTGGAAATCTACTTAAAAACCAGTTTATTCTTTTATTAATCTAATGGTATTAATTTTACCATTATTTTCAGCTTTTACAATGTAAATACCATTAACTAAATTAGTTAAGTTAATTTGATTTTTACCGTTTGTTAATTTACTTGAATAAACTGTTTTTCCTAATACATCTACAATTGTTACATTTAATTCTGTTTCAGTATCAATAGTAAATGTTCCATTATTTGGGTTAGGATAGATATTAAAGTTTACTATACTGTTTTTAGCATCAATTCCAGTACATGGACTAACGCTTTGCGATATTACTGCACTTGCAGTACAACCGTTAAGATCTGAACCTGTTACCGTATAACTAGTAGTTACAGTAGGACTAACAGCTATAACAGATGTAGTTGCGCTTGTGTTCCAAGTATAAGTATTAACTCCGTTTGCTGTTAATGTTGCACTTTGACCAACACAGATATACGTTGTGTTGCTTGATATTGCAGTAACAGTTGGGTTTGCATTTATTGCCACATTACTTGTTGCCGTATTACTTGATAAACAACCTAACGAGCTTGTACCAATTACAGTGTAACTTGCTGCAGTAGTTGGGGTAACTACCGCTGAGCCACCTTGTATTGTGTATGTGCTAGCACCGCTTGGGTTAATTGTAAACGAATTACCGCTACAAATTGAACCACTATTTGCGCTAATTGTAGGGCTGTTACCAACTGTTAAAGTTTTAGTTGCAATGTTTGATAAACAACCTACTGAATTTGTTCCAATTACAGAATATGTAGTAGTAACACTTGGTGTAACCATATAAGTTGCAGTGTTAGGGCCACTTGTCCAAGTATATGTACTGATACCTGCACCCGATGCTGTAAATGTAGTTGATCCGCCATTACAAATTACACTTGCACCTGATATAGAAATTGGTAAAAATACCGGAGCAACACTACCTGAACTTATAGCACCAGGTAAAATCCAATTTGAAGTTGCACCATTTAATGCAAAACTATTTAAAGTGCCAGTTGTACCAGCAGTTGCTATTAATGTAGTTTGAGTTGGGTTAGCACTAAAATTTACACCTTGGTTAAATTTGTAATAAGCTACTAAACTATTTTGTGGTAAACTTAACTCACCGTTTTTGTTATTTTGAATTTCTGATTGACATAATGCTCTATTCCAAATTCGTACCTCATCTAAATCACCGTTAAAATAATTTGAACCAGTTTGGAGACGACCCATATTAATTTGTGAGGCGGTTCTTGCACTTGTGCCACTTGTACCCGTTGCTTCAAGGTTACCATCAATATACAACTTCATTGCGCCAGAGCTGCGAACCCATGTTGCAGCCACGTGATGCCAAGCTCCATTGTTAATTGCTGTTGTAGATGAAATTGTAACATCTGGAGCGCCAATACCAAATGCAATTTTATTAGTTGCAAGTGATGTACCAAAATCGTTATTAACTCCTGCAACTTCAGCATCAACTATACCATTACCGGCATACCATTGACCACCAGGAGCAGTTTGAGTTGTTTTTACCCAATATTCAATTGTAAAATCATTACTTACAGGACTAGGAACATTAATATAATCATTACTTCCATCAAAATTTAAAGCTTCTGCTGGTGAACAATTATAAGCCGTAACTGTTTTAACTGCATAACTTGAAATACAACCTGCTGAGTTTGTACCAATTACAGAATATGTAGTTGTTACAGTTGGACTAACAGCAAAAGTAGCTGTTGTTGGGCCACCTGTCCATGTATAAGTTGATAAGCCAGAAGCTGTAAGAGTTGTTGATGAACCACTACAAATACTACTAACACCAGATACTGTTGGAGTTAAAAATGGCGCAGGGCTACTACCAGTTACAACTCCGCCTGGAGCTGTCCAGTTACTTGTTGTACCGTTTAATGAAAACGTTTGTAAACTACCGTTAGGTCCTACAGTAGCATTTGCTGTGGTAATTGTTGAGTTATTCGATGACGCAATACCTTGGTTAAATTTATGGTAAGAGATTAAACCTATTTGAGGTAAGCTTAATTCACTATTCATATTATTTTGAATTTCGCCTTGACATAATGCGCGGTTCCATATTCTTAACTCATCAATGTCTCCTCCAAAATGTTCATTAAAGCCATTTGAACCTGTATGAATATCTTTAGCGCTAATTGGAAATGAGCCTGTTTGAACAGCTGTACCTGTAAGCACTCCATTTACATATAACGACACTATTGCACCATCCCAAACTCCAGCAACGTGTTGCCAAGTATTTGCAACAACAGTTCCTGCTGATGGGCCAGAAAGTGTTGAACCATTATTAATTACAATTTGGAATTGGTTAGTGTTTTTTCTAAAAAAATATTGTGAGTTGCCAGTACCAGCTGTGCCATGGTTACCTGAAATCATAGCAACACCAACAGTTGAAGTAGGTTTTACCCAAGCTTCAACTGTTAATTTATTTGTTAACTGTAAGCTTGATGAAATAGCAGAACCAAAATTCACATTATCTCCAGTACCATCAAAATTTAAGGCTGCAGCTTGTGAACTTGAAGTAATTATTATTTCTCCATTTCCAGATTGAAAACCGCCAGTATGTGTAAAGCTAGTAACGCCAATTGGGTCTGTATAGCCGCTACCACCTCCACCGCCTTCCCAAGCAGAACCTCCACCACCATAATAACCTCCACCACCTCCAGCTCCAGTTTGACCAACACCACCAGCACCACCAACACCAAATGCACCATTAGGTGCACCTCCAGCAGTTTGATTTGCTCCACCTCCTAAATACGAACCTGTTAAACCATTAACACCTATTAAACCTCCTCCGTTTCCTCCTGCATCACCTGTTGAATAATTATTACCTGTTCCACCACCACCAGCTGCAACAATTTTTCTATTTGATAAAGCATTACCTCCTTGTCTAATATCAGTAGCACCACCACCACCACCGGGACATCTTCCACCACTCCAAGTTCCACCAAGTCCACCTCCATTAAATCCTCCAGCCCCTCCAGCTGTTGATATCCCATCTACTCCTTTTCCACCAACATATAAATTTAAAATTTCGCCTGGTGTTACTGTTAAAACAGCTTGAACTCTTCCACCTAATCCTGAAGGCGACGAACCCATTGAGGCAAGTCCACCTTGTGCTCCTTTTGCATCAACTGTAATTGATGTGATTCCAGAAGGTACAGTGTATGTTTGCATAGCACCAGTATAAGTGAATGTAACTGTTGTTTGTGCTTTTAATTGAGAATACCCCAATAAAAGTAAACTTGATAATGATAAAAGTTTTATTTTCATAAATAATAATTTTTAGCAATTTTACATTATTTAAAATAATAATATTAAAAAATGTTTTGAAATTCATGTTTTTGTATGCGAATGGTATTTTTAATTTTTTTCGCAAATTCTGGGTTAAATTATAACTAGTTGTAAATTAAATAATTGTAGATGTAAAGAATTGTAAAATAACCTATTTTTGTTTTTTGTATATTAGAACTTTATCTATTAGTAAATTATTTACATATTTAATTGTAGTTCCCTTATTGTGTTTTGCACAAACACCAACTTTTAATTTTTACTCACTTGGTGCCGAAGAGGGCTTAACAAGTAATAATATTTTTAATATACAACAACACGCTAATGGTTTAATTTATGTTACTACTCAAAATGGTATTTACCAATACGATGGGTATAATTTTATTAAATTAAAACTAAATGGTGTTATTAATAATGTATTACAAAATTCGTACTTAATAGATAATGAAATTTTTATTTCAGTACGTAATGAAGGGGTAGCCACACTTGATTTAGAAACAAACAAACTTAATTATAAAGATGGATTTAAATTTAAAAATAATTCAGATTATTTTATAATAACAAAAAATTATGCATTTGTATTATTAAGTGGTATTAAATTATCAATAATTAATTTATCTACTAAAAAAATTACTACCGATAGTTTATTAAAAGCAGAAAATAGAACCTTTTGTATCTTTAAAACCAAAAATAATAAAGTGTATGCAGGTAAAGCAAATGGCTTATACGAAATTACTAATGGAATCGAACAAAAAATAGCAATCTCAACTTCTAATTTTCCTGTTTACTCAATTTGCGAAAAAGAAAACGGAGAACTTGTATTAGGCTCTTCAAACAAATTTATTATTGTAAAAAACAATACAATTAGTAACGAAATTATTCCTAAATACACACAAGCCAGTAAAACATTTTTATTTGGAGGCGAAAAAAGTATAAATAAACTTGTAGTAGATAAATATGATAGAATTTGGTTCACTTCATATCCCGACGATAATTTATACTTACAAATAAATAATTCTACATTTAACGTTTTTGATATTTTAGACATTCCCTCTACATTAATTAATAGTATATATAAAGATAAAAACGAAAATATTTGGGTAGGTACTTTTACTGATGGATTATTTTATATCCAAAACACACCCTATAATTCGTATAGTTTTAATTTAAGAAACAAGCCTTTAAGTATAAACCAAGTTTTATTACATAAAAATTTGTTAGTTGCTGCAACAAGCAATGGTTTGTATGGATTAAATATTACAACCAATCAATCAAAAATTATTTCAAAAGCTGATGATGTTTTTCCTGATCCAATTTCAGGCTTAAAAGAATTGGACAATACAATTTATTATTTTAAAAAAAGCCAATTTGAAATGAGTAAATCAAGTTTTTTAACAGATAAAGAACTTGTAAAGTTTGAACCCATTATTACCAATCTTCAATACACCTTAAATAAACAAGATGTAATTATTGCAGATAGGTTTTCAAATTTATTACTTACAAATACTAATTCTACAAAAATAAAAGATACTTTAATTTCTTTCCCTAATTATAGAACAAGTATTAATACTATTTTAAAACAAAACGATACACTTTTTGTTGGTACAAACGAAGGTTTATACGTTTATGATTTTAAATCAAAAAAATATTATTTTTCAACAAAAAAGTTTACTAAGTATAAAATAAATGATTTAAAATTAATTAATAATCAAATATTTATTGCGCATGATGGAGGCTTAACAAATTATAGTTTGGGTAAGTTGTACGAGTCGATAGATAATTTCCAATTAAACAGTATTAATAAAATTGAATTTAATAATAATTGTATATGGCTGGCCACTCCAATGGGTTTATTAATATGCAATGATAATTTAAAACCATTACAATTATTTGATAAAACATTTGGCTTACAATCAAACAATATTAATGATATTTCCTTTTATAAAAATAAAGTTTTAATATCAACTAGTCGAGGGGTTTCAGTTATAGATACTAATTTAATTTACAAAACCAATGCACAAATTAAACCTGTTAAAATTGATAATATTTTGGTAAATGGAGAGGAAATAAAAACTAATTTAACTACAATAAAATTAAATCCTAACCAAAACGATGTAAGTATATTTTTTATTAGCCCTTATTTTAATAAACCAAACAAACAATTTTTTAGATATAAGGTTAATCAAAGTTTATGGAAAAATTTAGATAATTCAGTTTGTAACCTAGGTAATTTAGATGGTGGAATTAGTACAATCGAAATTCAAACTTCATTAAATAAAATAATTTGGTCGCAATCAACTACAATTACTTTTGATAAAGAAAAAGCCCTTTCAAACGCTAATTTATTATACATTGGTATAATACTTGTAGGATTGTTTTTAATTGCTTTTGTAAGCTGGATTATTTTAAAACGAATAAAAATAAATTCTTTAAAGCGATTACAAGATGAACAAAAAATGAATTTATTAAAACATCAAGCAATGAACTCACTTTTAAGTCCTCATTTTATATTTAATTCATTAACTTCAATTCAAAATTATATTAATACAAATAACAGTTTAAAGGCAAGCGAATATTTGGCAAAATTTTCGAGACTTATAAGAATGATTATTGAAAAAGCTTCGCAAAGCGAAATTAGTTTAAACGATGAACTTACAAGATTAAAATATTATTTGGAGTTAGAAAAAGAACGCTTTAAAAATAAATTTGATTATGAAATTAAAATAGACGAAAAAATAAATTTAACTGAAACAAAAATACCAAACATGATAATTCAACCACATGTTGAAAACTGTATTATACATGGCATTTTACCTAAATTAATTCATGGAAATTTATTAATTGAATTTATGCAAATTTCTTTAAATACTTTAGTTATTAAAATAGAAGATGATGGCATTGGTTTAATTAAAGCAAAAGAACACGCAAAAACAGGACATAAATCTTTGGGAACAAGCACAATTAAAAATATTTTAGAAATTAACTCTAAAATAACAGGATTAAAGCAAGAAGTAACAATGATAGATAAATCAACATTAAATCAAAATACAACAGGAACAATAATTACAATTACATTATCATTATAAAAAAGTATTTTAAATATCTAATCTTTATAATTGTATTTAAATTAAATGCACAAAAAAATTTATTGCCTGATACTTTGGGCTATTGTGCCGGTGATACTATAAAAATAGAAATAAAAGAAAAACTCGATAAAAATGCATCTATTGAATGGACTACGCCTTATAAAATTATTTATAATACTAAAAAAATTATTGCTAACACATCAATAGGTAAATATTATGTTAAAGTTACATTAGGCAAACAAATAATTTTTGATAGTACATACATTAAAATGTACCCTAAACCTAAAAGATATTTAATAGACACAACAGTTTGTAAGAGTAAATATATTGTTTTAGATGCCAAAAACAATGGCGCAAGGTATTTTTGGAATACTGGCGAAATTAGTCAAAAAATTAAGGTAGAAAATAGTGGTAAATATTGGGTAAAAATTAATAATGGAGGATGCGGAATTATAGACTCTATAAATGTTAAATTTGTAAACTCCAATCAACTATTTTTAAACCCTGAGCAAAATTATTGCTTAAGTGAATTAAATAAAACATTAAGCATAAAACCAATTGCAAATACAAAAATTTTATGGAATACCGGAAATACAACACCACTAATTAATATATATAAAGAAGGTATTTATTGGGTACTTACAGAAAATAAACAATGTGGTAAACAAATAGATTCTGTTACTGTAAAGTTTAAAGCTTGCGATTGTGAAATGATAATACCGAATAGTTTTACACCAAATGAAGATAACAAGAACGATTATTTTTTTCCGGTTTTACAATGCGATTATAGTTTCTTTAATTTAACAATTACTGATCGGTATGGTAATATAGTTTATTTTACAAACAATATATCTGGTAAGTGGGATGGTAGATATAAAGGAAACCTTTGTGCTGAAGATAATTACATTTATACAATTGAAAGTATTGAAAAAACTAGTGATAAAAAACAAACAAGAAACGGGTATATTTCATTATTTCGTTAAATAAAATTAATGAGTTGAAAAATGAATTTAGAAAATAAAAATGCAATTATTTTATTTAGAGGTTTACCTGGTAGCGGAAAATCTACATTGGCTAGTTTTTTAAAAGATAAAGATACTTTTACAATAAGTGTAGATGAGTATTTTATTAATAATTTAGGACAATATAATTTTAATTATAAGGTAAATCATTTAGCCTATCAAAATTGTATAGATAAATGTAAAGAAGCAATTGATAAATGTGTAAAAAAAATTATTGTTCATCATACTTTTACACAGGAGTGGGAGATGGAGCCCTATTTTAAATTAGCTAAAGAAAATAATTATCTAATTTTTGTTGCAACTATAGAAAACAGACAAAACCATAAAAATGTTCATCAAATAAGTAACGAACAAATAAAAAAAATGGCCGAAAAATATTCTGTAGTATTATTTTAATATTTTTGCAACATGGCTTTAAATTTAAAAACATTAGGTGTAAGAAGTTTAAGTGCAATTGTGTTTGTATTTATACTTATCTCATCATTGCTTTATAATTATACAACATTAGTCAGTTTCTTTTTTATAATTTCATTATTGGGTTTATACGAGTATTATAAGTTAATTGAGAATTTAGGTCAAAAACCTTTTAAAATATTAGGCTATTGCCTTGCTGTTTTTTTGTTTTTATCATTTATCGAATGGAATTTAATTTTCAATTTTCAAATGGATAGTACAATTTTAGGTTATGCTTGTATTATATGGATTGTTTTAATTTTTATACAAACGATATTAAGTAAAAATAATCATCCATTTATTGATGCTTGCGTAACTGTTTTTGGTTCACTTTATGTTACTTTACCATTTGCATTAGTTGGAAAATTAGCAAATTCGTTTAACGAATCTGAAAATCAAAACGCTTGGAGTGTATTAGGAATTATATTTTTAATTTGGAGTAACGATACATTTGCGTATTTAGGCGGTAGTTTATTTGGAAAACATAAAATGATAGAGCGTGTTTCGCCTGGTAAAACTTGGGAAGGGACTATTTTTGGAATTGTTATAACTGTTATTGTTAGTTTTTTAATTAAAACCTTATTATTACATTCAAACAATACTTTTTTATGGTTAGTTTTAGGAATTGTAGTGCCAATTACAGCTACATTTGGAGATTTATTTGAAAGTTTATTAAAACGTAAAGCGGGGGTAAAAGATAGTGGTAAAATAATGCCTGGACATGGAGGTATTTTAGATAGATTTGACAGCTTACTGTTTGTAGTGCCTGTAGCTTATGTAATTGTAAAAATGTTGAGCTAAATTTTCACACTATGTATTCTGTGAATTGGAATTACTAATCCTTTTTTTAAGATTACACGTTTATCAGTAACGCCCCAAACTGTTGTATTTACTACTTTTTTAGAGGTATCATCTTCAAAATAAATACTAATTTTAGAATGCTCAATATTGCCTAAGGTTAAGGCCCTGTCAAGTTCATTTTTACGATCGGTTATTGTTTCTTTAGTTGTTAAAACTTCTGAGCTTGGAAATTTTAGAGATTCAACGCCTTCTTTTTCAATTGTTTCGAACTCTTTGATAGGCATAATTAAATATATTTACATCTATTGAAACGCTTTTAAATTTTAAAGGTTGCATTTTATTAAATAAAAAGTAATTAACACATAATTAAATATATAAAATTACTAATTGTAAGGGGTAAACAGCTTTATTTTCTAACATTTATCATTAAATTTGAACGTTGAGGCAATTTTATTTAATAGTTATTTTTATACTAAATTTTTGGAGTTTAACAGCACAAAAAGGACTAACCGGACACCCAAATTGGATAATTAAATCTTGTTATAATCAAGGTATTATATTAATTCATCGTTCTTCTATTGCCGATTTGGTAAAAGGCTACCCTGCTATTTATGAACTTAATTTTATTAAACCCACTTTAGGAAACAAACTATGGCAAACAGAAAATAATTTACCCGAAGTAGGTATAACTACCCAATTAATAGATTTTAAAAATCCTGCGCATTTAGGTTATGGTTTAATTGCCGCACCTTTTATTGAAATTCCATTAAACCAAAAAATTAAACCAAGTAGAATTTATATGCGAATTTGTTGGGGTTTAAGTTACATTACAAAACCATTTAATGTTCATACAAATCAAAATAATATAGCAATTGGTAGTGCATTAAATCAATACGTTCAATTTAGATGGTTTTGGAAATTTAAACTCAATAAAAATTTAATTTTTGAACCCGGATTTACTTTTAGTCATACAAGTAATGCTCGTGCTCAAGTTCCAAATTTAGGATTAAATATTGCAACACTTCATACAGCAATTAGTTTTCGCTTACCTTCAAATAAAACCATTCCTCAGGTAATAAAACAAGATAGTGCAACTAAAGTTAAATCAAAAAACGAAATTGTAACATTTGCATCTATTGGATTTAATCAACGCGAAGTAAATCTTAAAAAACAAATGTGTTACATGTGGGCAATTTATTATCAACGCAATGTAAGAAACACACATAAATTTGGCTTGGGTTTAAATTTTTTTCATGATCAAAATTATTTAATTGATTACGAAAATACTGGTTTAGACCCTTCAAAAACTATAGATAAAAACAGAATGAGTTTAAATTTTGTTTATTCTTATAATATTGGTAGAATCAGTATTCCTACCGAAGTTGGATATTATTTTTTAGCTAAAGCAAATGCTGATGGAAACATTGTGTCAAGAATATCTGTAAATTATTATGCTAAAAATGGACTTTTTATCCATGCAGGTTTAAGAACCCATTTTGCAATTGCTTATAATTTTGAATATGGTTTAGGTTATCGTTTTTATTTATAAATGTTTAAAATTATTTTATACATATTTATTATTGCAACTATTGTTAGTTGTAAACCCGAAAACAGAAAAGATTGTTTTAAGGGTTATGGAAAAGAAATTACAGTTTCCAGAGATTTAAATTCGTTTAATATTATTGTTTTAAACGATAATATAGATTATGAAGTTATTCAATCACCAAATTTTAAAGTTGAAATTACCTGTGGCGAAAATTTAATTTCAAATATAGAAACAGCAGTTACAAGTAATTCTTTAATTATCGAAAATAAAAACAAATGTAATTTTGTTAGAGGGTATAAAAAACACGCTAAAATAACAATTTATGTTCCTTATATTAAAACGCTTTTTCATTCTGGCGTTGGGCAGGTTAATGTAAATTCTAATTTTATTCAAGATACTATTTTTATAAATGGAGGAAATAGTGGTAATGTTAATTTGTACGGCAACTATCAAGTAGTACAAACAAGCTCACATGGCAACACAAATATTCATTTTTATGGCACTACAAATGAACTTTTAACCTATTTAAAAGGCACTAATTATTTATATGCAGATAATTCAACTATAAAATTGTATGCCAATATTACAACAATTTCAATTGCAGATGTTTATTTAAAATTACCCCCAACATCAAGTTTAGTTGTTAATATTTATCGCGATGGAAATATTTATTATTCAGGAAACCCTTTCTCAATATTAAATAAAACCGAAGGTAACCCAAAAGGTAAATTAATTAAAAATGACTAAATTTGTAACAATGAAAAAAAATTTTAGATTATTTTTTCTTTGTTTATTTTTAATAAATTCCAAATTCTGGTCGCAAAAAGATTCTTTAAATTTTGGTTTTCATTATGTTGCTATAAATTTTGGCGGGCATTTACCTAAAGGAGATTTAGAAAAAAGATTTGGCCCTAACTTAAATATTGGCGGAACTTACATGTACAAAACAAAAAGTAATTGGCAATTTGGGGCTGAGGGTAATTATTTTTTTGGTCAAAATGTTAAAGAAGATGTGTTGGCAAATATGAAAGTTGATTTTTCAAACGGTCAAAAAAATATAATTGATAACGAAGGTTACCCAGCTGATATTAGAATTACAGAAAGAGGACTATGTTTTTATATTGTAGGCGGAAGAATATTTAAATTATTTAAAAGCAATTTAAACACAGGTATTGTATTTAATGTAGGTGTTGGTTATATGCAACATAAAATAAATTTGTATGATGCGCAGAAAAAAATAGCCGCTTTAAACGGCGAATTACGTTATGGCTACGATCGTTTAAGTAATGGGCTTTCAACAATACAATTTTTAGGTTATCAATATATAAGTAATAATCGTTTTATTAATTTTTACGCAGGTTTTGAATTTATACAAGGTTATACTAAAAGCGTTAGAAAGTTTAATTACGATACAGGCTTACCTGATACAAACAAACGCACCGATTTATTAATTGGTGCTCGTATAGGGTGGATATTACCTTTATATAAACGTAAACCAAAAGATTACTATTATTATTAATGATTTTAATTTATAATTTAGTTGTTAGAACTTACGGATTTATTATTCGATGTGCTTCTATAAAAAATATTAAAGCTAAAGCTTGGATTAAAGGACGTGAAAAATGGGAAAATAAAATTAAAGAACATAAATTTCATAAGCCCAATACCATTTGGTTTCATTGCGCCTCTTACGGAGAGTTTGAACAAGGTTTACCTTTAATACAGGCAGTAAAAGAAAAATATCCAAATTTTAATATTGTAATAACTTTTTTTTCTCCAAGTGGATATACAATGTTTAAAAACACACCGTTAGCTGATGCGGTATTTTACCTTCCATTAGATACTCCTAGTAACGCAAAAAAATTCATTCAACTTATAAATCCTAATATAGTTGTTTATATAAAATATGAATTTTGGCTAAATTATTTAAATGAGTTAAAAAACAAACAAATAAACACCTATTTAGTTTCTGCTACATTTAAACCTCATCATCCGTTTTTTAAATGGTATGGTAAAATTTTTATTAAATCACTTAATACATTTAAAACTATTTATTTACAAGATTTACAATCTCAAAAATTATTAAATACTATTAATATTAAAAATACAATAATTGCGGGTGATACAAGGTTTGATAGAGTAAATCAAATCAAAAATAAAAATAAAGAAAATCAATTAATTGCTCAATTTAAAAAAAATAATTTGTTGTTCATTGCCGGAAGTACTTGGCCTTACGATGATGATTATATTATTAAATCAATTGTAACTACAAAAAATAATAATTTTAAATACATAATTGCCCCACACGAAATAAGTGAAAATAATATTTTAAAATTAGAAGAAAAACTAAAACAAAACAATATTAATTATTGCACCTATTCTAATTTTAATGAAAATACTAATTTGTTAGTTTTAAATTGTATGGGCGAATTAAGCTCAATTTATAAGTATGCAGATTTAACTTATATTGGTGGTGGTTTCGGAAAAGAAGGAATTCATAATGTTTTAGAACCAACAATATATTTAAAACCAAGTAGCTTTTATGGAAGTAACTATACAAAATTTAATGAAATTGTTGAACTAAAAGCATTAAATTGTGTTTTTAACTTAAATGAAAATAATACTTTAGTTGATTTACTAAATAATTATAGTAATCTAAATTTAATTGAAATTAAAAACAAATTAGAAAATTACTTCTCTCAACGTATTGGAAGCACACAAAAAGTGTTATTAGATATTTTTGGCAATTAATTATTAATCTATTTTATTAAATTTGGAAGATTATGGATGCTAGAGCCGAAGCTTTTTTAAGATTATTAAAAATTATGGATGAACTAAGGGAACAATGCCCTTGGGATAAAAAACAAACTATAGAAAGTATTAGGCATTTAACTATTGAAGAAACTTTTGAATTAAGTGATGCCATTTTAAAAAATGATTTAAATGAAATTAAAAAAGAGTTAGGTGATCTACTTCTTCATATTGTCTTTTATTCTAAAATTGCAAGTGAAACCAATCAATTTAATATAAGCGATGTAATAAATACACTTTGCGATAAATTAATTTTTAGACATCCTCATATTTATGGTGATGTAAAAGTTGAAAACGAAGAAGATGTAAAACAAAATTGGGAGCAATTAAAACAAAAAGAAAAAAACGGAAATAAAACAGTTTTAAGTGGTGTACCAAATAGTATGCCTGCTCTTTTAAAAGCCTATCGAATTCAAGAAAAGGCTAGGGCAGTTGGTTTTGATTGGGAGCACCCCGAGCAAGTTTTTGAAAAAGTAAAAGAAGAATTAAATGAGTTTGAAAATGAAATAAAAAATAAAAATCAATTTGAAGCCGAAAAAGAATTTGGTGATGTTTTATTTTCTTTAATTAATTACGCCAGATTTTTAAAAATTAACCCAGAAGATGCTTTAGAACAAACTAATAAAAAATTTATTTATCGGTTTAATTATATGGAACAAAAAGTAAAAGAAAATGGAAAACAAATTTCTGATTGTAAATTAGAAGAGTTAGATAAATATTGGAATGAAGCTAAATTAACAAAGTGAAAAATTTAATTAAAAATAATTATTTAGTTTTCGCATTTTACTTAGTATTAATATTTACTGGACTTTTTTTTATTTTAAATTATTCTAAAGTTCAAATTCACCTTTATATTAACCAATGGGTTGGTAACCCAATTTACGATATGTTTTTTAAATACATTACCTTAATTGGTGATGGTTGGTTTGTTCCTTTTTTTATAATACTCATGGCTTTAATTAATATTCGTTTAGCTATTACGTGTTTAATTAGTTTTGCTTTTGCTGTTGTAATTACTCTTATTTTAAAGTTTGTTTTTTTTGATGATGTTGTGCGCCCTTGGTACACTTTTCAATGGATAGTACACGAAAAATTAAATTATGTAAATGATGTAAAACTATATTTATACAATAGTTTTCCTTCTGGACATTCTACACAAGCTTTTGCTTTATTAATTCCGTTTATGTTGTTTATTAAATCTAATAGTATAAAATATTTTATTCTTTTAATTTCATTATTAGCCGCTTTTAGCAGAACCTATTTATCTATGCATTGGTTAGAAGATGTTGTAGTTGGCTCTTTAATAGGATATACGGTTGCAATAGTTGTATATAACTATATTTTCAATAAAAATAAATTCACTATGTTAAATGTGCCTTTATTAAAGTACATCAATTCAATAAATAATGCTAAATAAAAATACATTATATTATTTTTTGGTAGCCTTATTTGCTGCATTATTATTTATTCCATTTATTGGCAATATCCATTTATTTGATTGGGACGAGATTAATTTTGCAGAGTGTGCCCGCGAAATGGTTTTAACAGGAGATTATAGTAAAGTCCAACTTAATTTTACTCCTTTTTGGGAAAAACCTCCTTTATTTATTTGGATGCAAGCAGCTTGTATGAATAGCTTCGGCGTAAATGAATTTTCAGCTCGATTACCAAATGCAATTTGTGGAATAGTTACAGCTTTAATTATTTTTGATACAGGTTTAAAATATTTTAATTTAAAAACAGCTTTTTTTTGGTGTTTATTGTTTTCAGCAAGTATTTTGCCTCATTTGTATTTTAAAGCTGGTTTAATAGACCCCTGGTTTAATCTTTTTATTTTTTTAAGTATAATTCAATTTATTAAAGTTTTAAATAATTTCAATTCAAAAACAGTTTTAAAAAATGCCGTATTTACCGGATTGTTTTTAGGTTTAGCTGTTTTAACAAAAGGTCCTGCAGCTTTAATTATTGTTGGTTTAGTAATTTTATGTAGTGTAGGCATAACCAAACAACTTGATTTTTTTAAATCAAAAAATTTTATTGCTTTATTTATTTCAACTATTATTTTTAGCCTTAGTTGGTTTTTAATAATGTTTTTTACTGGTCATTCAGATGTTGTTGTTGAGTTTATTAATTACCAAATTCGATTATTTGAAACGGCTGATGCAGGGCATGATGGGCCAATTTACTATCATGTTATTGTGCTATTAGTTGGTTGTTTTCCGGCATCGTTATTTTTTATAAAAGGTCTTAAACGTACCGAATCAGTTACTCCATATCAAACGTTATTTAAAAAGGTAATGTTAATTTTGTTTTTTGTTGTTTTAATTTTGTTTTCGTTAGTTAAAACAAAAATTGTGCATTACTCTTCTTTATGTTATTTCCCTTTAACATTTATTGCAGCTTTGTACTTATCAAATAATGCTTCTAATAAAGTTCAATTATTTACTGGATTTTTAAAATCTATATACATTACAGTTTCTATTATTTTAGTTGTTGCTTTAATTTTAGTTTGTAATGTTAATAGTTTAAAAACATTTTTACTTAATTCTAATTTAATTAATGATGTTTTTACTCAACAAAATTTAAATGCAAATGTCTATTGGTCAGGTTTTGAATGGATAATTGTTTTACCATTAATTGTAGCATTACTATTACTATTCTTTAATCATAAATTAAATATTAAAAATAATTTAGTTTATTCATTTTGTTTTTTAATAATGTTTATTAACCTTACAATTAATATTATTGTTCCAAAGGTTGAGCAGTATTCACAAAATTCAAGTATTGTTTTTTACCAGCAATTAGCTAAACATGGTTTTGATGTTGAAACACATAGATTTAAAAGCTATGCCTGTATTTTTTATTCAGGTCGTACAAAAAATGCATTTAATGATAAAGCTCAAAAACAATTTATGGACTCTTTACTAATTGAATATGAGAAGGCTGGTAATTCACGTTTTTCTAGCTATTCAACCGTTTATTCCGAATGGTTGAAAATTGGAGAAATAAAACGACCTTCTTTTATTGTTTGTAAAATACAAGATGAAAAAGAAATGATAGACTTAAAAGGGTTTAAAAAATTATATGAACGAAATGGTTTTGTTTTTTTTGTGCGTATGCCTAAAGTAAATATTAATTAATCGTTAACCCACATAAATACTTTTTTATTTTCGTTATATCTAGTAACGTCTTTATCTAAAATTAACACACAAAAATCTATAAAAGGTAAAATTCCAAATCCACCTCCTAAAGTACCTATATAAACAATAGGTACGTAAGGCGCTGTTCCTAAATAAATTCTATGCAAGCCTACCATACCAAACGGAAATGGAAATGCTAACAAGGCAGCAACAATTTTTTTGTTTTTAGTTTGTTTCTTTTTAAAGATAAATAGTAATGGGTTTGGTTTTTTACCTATATAGTTATTTGAATTAATTTGTATTGATAAATTTAATTCAACAACTTGTTCTGTATTAAATGAAGTAGCTTGTATTATTACGCATGAATCTAAATCAGATTTTGAATTTAAATTCATAGCAGAAAACGCAAACAAAATTAAAACTAGCCTTCTTATTTTCACAATTTAAACTTCATTAATTTTTATTCAATTTTTTTGCTTTTTAAAAAATTAAATCAACAATTTTTAATTAAAAACTATTCCTTTTTATATCCATTCACTCATTTAAAAGTATATTTCACCCAATTTAATTTACTTTTCACTCAATTTAACAACAATTTTTGTAACTGATTATCAAGCACTTAATTATAAGTATTAAGTTGTTTGAAATTTTGGCGTAACCTTTTTAAAGCTTTTTACTTATAAAAGCAAAATGTCTAATATTTCAGCACATATGACAATCAACTCACATTATCACCACACCGAAGTGCAGCTTAATGACGAGTTAGTTATCATTGAAGCCGCAAAAAAAAATCCGGCGCATTTTGCGCCTTTGTATAATAAATATTATAAGCAAATATTTAATTATTTATACCAACGTATGGATTGTAAAGAAACTGCTTTTGATATTACTAGTCAGGTTTTTTTAAAAGCATTAAGTAATTTACAAAATTATCAATTTAAGGGAGTTCCTTTTGCTAGCTGGTTATATAGAATTGCATATAACGAAATGATGTTGGTGTATAGGAACTTAAAAGATAAACGTGCTGTTAATGCTGATATTGGTGATTTAAAATTTATTTGTGAAGAAACCAATGAGCCTTTTTTTGAAGAATACATTCCTATTATAAAAAAATTAATTACTGAGTTAGATGAAGAAGATTTAATGTTAGTTGAAATGCGATTTTTTGAAAAACGACCATTTAAAGAAATTGCTGAAATATTAAATACAACAGAGGGTAACGCTAAAGTTAAAATGTTTAGGGTGATTGAAAAACTGAAAAATAAAATAAAAAAATATAAAGTATAGACTTTTTTATGTCGATTAAATTTAATATTAATAGGCCGCCGGTATCAGATGACGAAATTAAACAACACCAAAATTTTGATAATCTTTTAAAACAATTTAAAAATGAAAGTATTGCCAAAGCTAGAGAGGATCGAAGTTGGTGGAAAAATAAAAAAATAACTTATTACGCTTCAATTGCTGGTATTGCTGTAATTTGTACCGTTACATTATACTCAGTTTTAAATAATACTAAACCTAAAAATAAAATTGCTAATGAAATAAAATATACTAATACCAAAAATATAACAGAAAATAAAAAAAGTGCATTTATAAATAGCCCTAATAAAACATTAAAGCCTGCATTAAAAAAATACAAAATTAATGCTGATAAAGGTGGAGATATTGTTCATAATAAAAGTAAAATTACAATACCTAAAAACGCATTTATTGATGCTAAAGGTATAGTAATTAAAGGAGATGTTGAAATAGAATACAGGGAGTTTCATGATGTTACAGATATTATGCTTAGCGGTATCCCTATGTTGTATGATAGCGCTTCTATTAAACGTAATTTTGAAAGTGCCGGAATGTTAGAAATTAATGGATCTCAATAAGGTATTCCTTTAAAATTACTTCATGAAAAATCACTAAAAGTTTAATAATGAAACAAAATTTAATCAATACTATTTAGATACTATTATTAAAAAATGGATTTATTTAGGAAAAGATATTATAACTCCAATTCCAAAGCCTGAAAAAAATATCTCTATTTCGGCTTCATCAGTAAGTAATCCAAAAATAGAAAATCTACAAAACATTATAAATGTTGTTATTCCAAAAAAAGTTGATAGTATTGAGGTTAGTTGTAACAATAAACGTAAAGCTTTGCCAATAGTTAATGAACCAAATAAACCAAATAAAGCAACCGGAAGACCAAATTTTGTTTTAGATGGTAATTATGATGAGTTTCCTGAATTAAAATCGTTTAAAAATTTACTGTTTGAAGTAGGCGTTGAAAATAAAAATTATAATCAATCTTTTCATGAAATTACTTGGAGCGAAATTAATGTGTCTGAAGGGCCTTCAAAAGGAAAAAATTACATTTTAACTTTAAAATATAAAACTAAACAAGAAAAATTAATTGTTTATCCTGTATTACAAGGACAAGATTTGGTTTTAGCAGAAAAAATTTATGCATCAAAATTATTAGATTATCAAACTCAATTACAAAAACGTAACGAAAAAGAAAATAAATTAATTAATGAATTTAAAACTAAACAAGCAGATTATTTTGCTCAAAAAATTAAAGCAGAAGCTGAGTTAAAAGCTGAAAAAGAAAAAATTGCAATACAAATTAGGCAACAGCAAGAGGTTAACTTAAATGATAACTTTATTACAATGAATTCAACACAAAAAGTGAATAGAATTTTTCAAATTAAAAATTTTGGTATTTATAATTCAGATTCCCCGCATACAATTTTAGAAAATAATTTAATTTCACCTGTATTTACTTTAAATGGCACACCTATTAATGCCCAATATGTTTATTTAATTAATTATACTAACAATAATGTTGTTATTTTAAATAAAAACGATGGTCATAAAGTAAATATAGATAATGATAAGTTATATGCGTTTTGTTTATTTAAAAATGATAAATTATTTTTTTGTGATAAAAATGAAGTTTTTAATGGGTTAAATAACAATTATAAATTTGCAGTTGTTGACAAATCACAATCTCTTAAAAGTATTGGAGATATTAGAAAACTATTAGAATCTTAAAATGAAAAAAGTCATTTATTTATTTTTTTTCAGTTTACTATTTTTATCATTTATAAAGGTTAATCGTAAGGAAATTAAACCACCAGGAACGGTTAAAATTTATGACAATTTTTATGCTGATGAAACAGAAGTTAGTAATTTTTCATGGAAAGAGTTTGAATTATATATTTGCAAAAAGTACGGACGAAATTCAAAAGAGCATTTAGCTATAATCCCCGATACTACTGTTTGGTTAAAACTAGAAAATGGAAATGCTTATATCAGTAATTATTATAGACAAACTATTTATAGAGATTATCCTGTAGTAGGTATTACACACGAACAAGTTATTAAGTTTTGTGAATGGAGGACAGAGAGAGTAAAACAATTTAAAGCCTTAACTGATAATAAAAAAATTAATTTGACCTACCGTTTACCAACTGAAAATGAATGGGAATTTTTAATAACTAGAAATGAAAAATTAATTGATAATAAAAACCATCTTGATACAACAAAAAAAATTGTGAACTTACCAAGTCCCGTCTATTCAGGTTATCCAAACTTATTTAAAATTTATAATTTAATCGGTAATGTTTCTGAAATGATTGATATTAAAGGAGTTTCAAAAGGAGGTTCATATATAAATACTAAAGAAGAATGTAATTACGGCAAAAAAATAGAATATACTGAGCCTACTTTTTGGTTGGGTTTTAGGTGCGTTTGCGATTATATACCAGAAAAGAAGTAAATTATCTGTTAATATTTCTTTTATTCATTTCTTTTTGATAAGCTAACGCATATTTTTTATGTTTTTCATAAGTTTCAGAAAAATCTGAATAGCCATTTAAGCTAGGTTTAGCACAAAAAAACAAATAGTTGTGTTTAGTGAAATTTAAAACATTATCAATCGATTTAACATCAACCAAACAAATTGGTCCTGGAGGTAAACCTTTGTATTTATAGGTATTGTAAGGTGAATCAATTTCTTTATCTACATTTAGAACACGCTGTACATTGAAGTTTTTGGTAGCAAATTTTAAAGTTGGATCTGCTTGCAATTCCATATTTCTTTCTAATCTATTTATATATACGCCCGCAATTTTTTGTTGTTCGCTACTTATATTACTTTCGCTTTGTACGATTGATGCAAGTGTTATTATATCAGCTTTTTTATAACCTATTTTTTTAGCTAATTTAATTCTGTTTTCATTCCATATATTTTTATAATATTTTTCAAATAATTCAAATAAATCTTTTACTGATATAGCCCAATTTACTTCTATACTGTTATACGGGATTAAAGCAAATGCATTATCTGGATCTAAATTAAAGTGTTCTTCTAAAAATTCGTCATCAATTAAAATTTCTTCTAATTCAGTTTCAGTTAATTCTAATTTATCTGAGGTATAGGAGATAAACTCATCTATATTATGAATTTGAGAATTATAACTTAGTTTAATTTTCTCGTTTTTATTGTATTTAATTAAATTTATAATTTGCCTTTTAGTCATGCCATTGTTAATTCTATATTTACCTGGATGTATGTTTTTATCTAACTCCATTTTTTTTGCCAACCACTCAAATGATTTACCTTCTTTTATATCTAACTCTTCTTCTAACGTTTTAATAATGTCTTCAAAATTGTCATTTGTTTCTACGTATATATAAGTGTAGTTTTTATCTTTTAAATTAACTTTACCTACAATTAAATTGGAGTAGATGTAGTAAGCACCAATAAGTATGATACATAATGTAACACTTAAAGTAAGTAAAAATTTATTTTTCTTTTTTGCCATTATAACTTTTTTATATTGTTAAGCATTTGTTTTGCTAATGCATTATTATTATCAATTTTTAATACGCGCTCAAAATAATGTTTTGCTTTATTTATTTGTTTAAAATTAGCGTAATAACCGCCTAAATTTATTAATAATGGAATATTTTTAGGATCTAGTTTTTCGCCTATTAAATAATAATTTTCGCATTTTTTTACATCTCCAGTCATTAAATATAAGTAGCCTAAATTTGTATAAACAGTAACAATTTTTGGATTTTCTTTCGCTACAAATTCTAATTGTTCTATGGCTTTTGGTATTTTTTTATTATTGGCAAGTGTTGTAGCGTATTTAATTCTCATGTCTAATTTATAAGGAGCAAGTTTTATGCAAGCTTCAAAAAATTGTTCAGCTATGTTTAAATTATTTAAACTACAATAGCTTTCTGCAATTCTGTATAAAGTCCAAGCGTGTTGGTTATCAAAACTTTGTTTATTAAGTATGTTTTTAATTACATTTTCTACTTCTAATTCAGTAATTAAATTGGTTATTTGTTTATAATTTTGTTTTATAAAATGGTATTGAACTAATTCCATTATATACTGTTTTTTATAATTAGATTCATGTTTTGGAATTAAATTAAAAGCAGAATCTAAATAAAAATTATTTTTTTCAAATTTTTCATATTGGTTAAGGTATGCTCTAACTTTAGTTTTAATATTAGGATTTTTATTATTTATAGCTATTAAACCTAAAAATTCTTTAATTCCATTTTTATCTTTTTTACTTATTGGTTTTCTTATAAAGTGATCATGAACAGTTACATGTGGTATATCTGTTGAACCTGATTTTGGCATATGACAGTTAACGCAATTAGCGTTATTTAAATTATTATGAATAAAAAGATTATTTACATTTTTTTCTGTACAAATAATTTTATTTTGATTGGTGTTATGACAATTTACACAGGCCTTGTTAAAGGCATTTGTTTCTGTATGTTTAACGCTTATATGCGGGTTGTGACAAGTAATGCATGTTAAACCATTTTTATAAGGTTTTATGTTATTAGAGTTATTTATAGTTTTAGTATTAGATTTTATAAAACAAGCACTTTGTTTTAATCTGTCAGCATGTGATGCCATTATAAATTCATCTTCAGCGTTTGAATATTTAGGTAAAAAAACACTCATATAATCGTTTAATTTTTTTCCTGGTTTAAAATCATAAAAGCTTTTATCGTCATTTAATATCGTATTACCTTGTAAGTGGCAACGTTGACAAATATCAAATTGCAAATCAATCTGTAATTTAGATGGGTTAACAATGGTGAAATCAATATATTTTGAAGTATCAATTTTACTTCCGTTACTTCGTTCTGCAACATGTATGCTTCCTGGTCCATGGCATCTTTCACAATCAATTCCAACGGGAATACTTTTGTATTTATTTTCACTACCAATTACAAAATCAGGGTATGCGTTATGACAACTCATACATTCTAAGCCAATTTTTCTACTAAAACGGGTATTAAATCCATTTTCAAAACCTGGGGGTAAGTCCCATTGTTTTTTTTGTGTAAAAAAGGTCATTGGCATTTGGTTAATGTAACCATTTACATTTTGTAGATGAGAATTAGTATGTTGACCAGAGCCTATAATATAATTTACTTGTTCAGTTCTACTAAAAACAGTGTCGTTTTTTTCTAATAAATATTCTTTAATAAATAAACTATCTTTTTTCCAAAAAGCGCAGTACTCATAATTAGTATATTTATCTTTTATAAAAGCATTTTTAAATTCACCTAACGATTTAGTTTTTGACGCAATACCCAATGATTGCCCCATTCCAGTTTCAATAAATGTATTATAAATAGATTGATGACAAAGTTTACAAGTATTCATTCCAACGTATTTAGCGCTATCGGAGTGATTTAAATAAGTGATTGTATCTTTTGGAGTTAAAGCATTGGTTTTATTATTGTCTGAATTAGTAGTGTTACAAGATATTTGAAATACACCAATAAAGAATATGAATATATATTTAATTAAAGATTTCAATTAGTATTTAATTAATTGAAGAAAACAAACATCAATAAATAGATTATTTTGGTCTTTAATCCATGATTTTAGTACACCATTACAAATAAAATTGTTTTTCGAAAAGAGAGAAATGCTTTTTAAATTATTAATAGGAACATGGGCATAAATTTGTTTTAAATGTAAAACTTCAAATGTATAACTAATAATAGTTTGTAAGGCTTCATTTGCGTATCCATTGCCTCTATAATCAGTATCAATAAAAATACCAACACCACATTTTTCGTTTTTAAAATCAATAGCAAACAAATCAATACAACCAATAACTTTGTTTTGACTATTTAAACAAAGCATTAATCTTAATTGTTTTTGAGTATAAATATCTGTATTGTTTTGTACAAAATCAATTAAAGCCTGTTTACTAATTGGTGTTTGTTGATCATTTATTAACCAATAATTTGAATCATTTTCCCAATTATATAGTAAATTAACATCTTCTAACTCCGGAGCTCTTAAATTAATATTTTTAGTTTTTAACGTCATTTATTTTTAATTAAAGCAACCTCATTAGTAATTATATTTTGCAACGCTTCAAATGTATAACACGGAAGTTGTAATGTGTTAGTTAAATTGTTACTTGGTAATTCCATAAAATGTTCAATAAAATTATAATTTTTAAGTTTAATTATTAATTCAAATAATAATTCGTTTTTAATAATTTCTAACCCATAAAATTCATTTAAAAACGATTTTATTGGTGTTAAACAAGTTGCATTATTAGGAGAAACGCTTTTGTAATTAGTAATCCAATAGTGTAAAATTTCTAACTGGTAATTAATACTAAATACCGGATGTTTAATTAGCTGAATAAAAGAGGCTTCAATTTTTTTTTGATGGATAGTTTTTAATAAAACATTAAAGTTGATGTTTAGCTCTTGACCTTTAATTGTAAGTGAATTATAATTCCCATTAATTATTATTCCAACATGAGGAGGGATTCTGTTTTTATGTAATAAAACAATCCAGTTATTTTTAGATAATAAACTTTGTTCAAAGTTAATTGATTTTAATTTTATATCAATAAATTGTTTATTCATTGATGTTGATAGTTCCTTTATAAACAAAGGTCGCAGGCCCTTTTAACCAAATGTTATAAAAATTTTGTTCTAAAACTCTATCAAAAGTTACTTCTAAATTACCGCCTAAAGTTTTTATAATACAATTATTTTTAGAGTTGGATACTCCGGTAAGTGCTGCTATAATTGCTGCAGCAGTAACACCAGTTCCACATGAAAAAGTTTCGTTTTCAACCCCTCTTTCGTAAGTTCTAACAAATAATTCATTTTCTAATTTTTCAATAAAATTAACGTTAGTTCCTTCATCGGCAAATCTATCGCTATATCTTATCGTTTTTCCTTTATTAAAAACATCATAATTTTTAATTTCTTCAACAAATTTAACATAATGAGGAGAGCCTGTATTTAAATAATAATAGGAATCGTTTATTTCAATGTTTTTAACATCGTTCATTTTTAATGAAACTATATTTTCATTATCAATAGTTGCATCATGCGGGCCATCAACTGCAATAAATGTACATTTTTTATTTATTAAATTTAAATGTTTAGCAAATGCAACTATACATCTTCCACCATTGCCGCACATTGAACTTAAATTTCCGTCGCTATTATAATAAACCATTTTAAAGTCATAATCTGGTTGGGGTTCTAATAACATTAATCCATCAGCACCAATTCCAAACCTTCTATCGCATAAAAATTTAACTTGATCGTTCGTTAAATTTATGAATCTATTAAAATTATCTATTAAAATAAAATCATTACCAGTACCTTGATATTTATAAAATTCAAGCAACATTAATTTATTTTTGCTAATAGTTCAGCGTCAACTACTTTTTCTAAAGGTTTAAAATCGCTACTATAAAATAATTTAAAAACTTGGTCGCTACATTTAATGTAATAGTTACTTTCTAATTCATATAATTCAACATTTACATGATCAACAAATCCATATAGCATTATTTTATTTTTAGTGAACCTATACCCCTTACTGTTTAAAGGTGTTTTCCAAAACTCTACAAAATATAAATCATTTTTATCATTTTTAACTTCTGCTAAATTTGCAAGAGTAGAATCATTATAATTGTTATTGTTAAAGCTAATTAACTTAATGTTTTTAACGCTTAAAAATTCTTCAGAAGCAACTTTTATATCATTTGTTGTTTTAATTAAGCTATCAACTTCTTTATAATTTACTTTATTTGTTTTTCCTAAGTTTATTTTAAACCTACTATCTTTACTTGTGTAATTTTCATTTGATTTTTCTTCAACCTTTTTTTCTGTAACAACTGCTTGTTCTTTTATTGATGTTTTTATTGAAGCAAAAATAGAATTAAACTCAAAAACAAAATAGGCAACACCAATTAATAAACCAATTGATAAGCCAAAAACAAATGATGGTATTTTACGTTTTATATTCAACAATTATCTTCCTTAAAATTAGTTATTTTTTTGATATTTAGGTTAAGCTATGTTAAAAATAAATTCACTTTTATAACATATGTATTAATTTTGTGTTATAGTAAAAATTTACGTTATGAAAAGAATAATTTTTAACCTTACAATTGCCGTAATTGGCGGAATTACTGCATTAGCTGGCACTTATTTTTATTATACTAAAATTAAAGCAAAGCCTCCTATTTTATTATCCGATACCCAAAACTCTAACTATAAATTAGTAGGAAATTTTAATAATAACTCCGTTTCTAATGCAGATTTTACTTTTGCCGCTGAAAAATCAGTAAACTCTGTAGTGCATATAAAAACAACAAGTGAGCATGTAAATAATTTAAATTACGATCCTTTTACTGAATTATTTTTTGGTCCTCAAAGCAGGCAACAAAATTACTTACAACAAGCAAGTGGCAGTGGAGTTATTATTAGTGAAGATGGATATATAGTAACAAATAATCATGTAATTGCTGGTGCCGATAAAATTGAGGTTGTATTAAATAATAAAAAAGCGTATGAAGCTAAAATTATAGGAACTGACCCCAGTACAGATGTTGCACTTATTAAAATAAGCGAACAAAGTTTACCATTTTTAAGTTATGGTAATAGCGAAACAATTAAAATTGGAGAATGGGTTTTGGCTGTTGGTAACCCTTTTAATTTAGAAAGTACCGTTACAGCTGGAATAATTAGTGCTAAAGGAAGAAATAATATTTTAGATAATTCGAAACGCCCGATAGAATCGTTTATACAAACCGATGCGGCAGTAAACCCCGGAAATAGTGGAGGAGCATTAGTAAATACAAATGGAGAACTTGTAGGTATAAACACAGCAATTGCTAGTAATAATGGTGCTTACCAAGGTTATTCTTTTGCAGTACCGGTAAATATTGTAAAAAAAGTTGTAAGCGATTTAATTGAATTTGGAACTGTACAACGTGCTTATATAGGCGTAAGTATTAGAGATATAGATAGTAAGTTTGCTAAAGAAAAAGGTATTTCTCAATTAAATGATATTAATGTTAATGGCATTGCTGATGGTGGAAGTGCTTTTGATGCAGGTATGCAACTAGGAGATATAATTACCAAAATACAAAATATTAATGTAGCTACTTACAGTGCAATGCAAGAGCAACTAAGTAAATATAGACCGGGAGATAAAATTACAGTAACAGTATTAAGAGACAATAAAGAAAAAGAATTAAACTTAGTATTAAAATCGTTAAACAATACAACTAAATTGATTAAAAAAAGTGAAATTGTGAAATCAACAATTAGTGCTTTAGGTGCAGAATTTTCTGAAGTTGATAAAGAAATTTTAAGACAATTAAGGCTAAATAATGGTGTTAGAGTTGAAAAACTGTATAATGGTAAGTTAGCACAAGTTGGTATAAAAGAAGGTTTTATAATTACTAGTATTGATAGAAAAAAAGTTAGTACACCTAAGGATGTTGAAACAATTATGGCTGATAAAACAGGTGTAATTACTTTACAAGGGTATTATCCTAATGGCTTAGGGATTACTTACCAATTTGATTTAAAGTAAGATTTTAATTAAAGCGTTAAACCCAGAATTTGCAATAGAACTTCTATTCCGACTCATAACGAACCCAATTGCAAAATCTGGGGTAATTAAAATTACAGATTTTTTTAATTTTCGATGAACTTAAAATTAAGTTTAGTAATAACTTCAAAAGTTTCGCCAGCTTCCTTCATCTCAATATCTTCAATATCGTATTGCCATTCAATATTAAGTATGTTTTTAACATTATGAATTTTAGATAATGTAATAAATAAATCTAAAAAACATTTTGCGCTGCTTGAATTATAATAGTTTAAATTAAAATTTATTGAATTTACGCTGTTGTCATTAATCAAATTAATTAAATTAGGTGTAAAACTTTCAAAAAAATCAACAGAATCTTCAGGTGTACAATCTCCCTCAAAAAATACACTCTTGTTTTTTTCGTTGTAAATTATTGAAGGTGTATTGCGTGTTTTATCTTTTATAATTTGTACCATGCTAACAGCTGCAAGTTACATAATTTTTAGATTATTTTTTAAATTTTTAATATTTTTTTTATAACAGTTATTTTAGGCATTGAAATAACTTTTAGCACCATTTACTACACCTATAACTTTACTTTGAATGTTAGTGTTTAACAAATGAGAATTAGTTGATAAGGATAAATTATATTTTTTATTAAACTCAAAACTTTCGTCTTGGCTAAAAATAGTAAGATTTGCATCACTATTTAATTCAATAGTTGGTATTTCCAGACCAAGTATTTTACGTGGATTAATGGTAAGAGCCTCAACAATTTTTGATAAATCTTTTTCTTTATATTTTTCTAATAAACAAGGAATAGCGGTTTGTATTTGAATAGCACCAAATTCAGCTAAATCAAACTCTAACTCTTTGCTTTCAGGGTCATGCGGACAATGATCGCTAACAATAACATCAATAATTTCAGATTCAATAGCATTTTTAAGAGCTATAACCTCTTTTTTAGTTCTAAGAGGAGGGTTTAATTTTAAGTTACTGTTAAAATCAATTAACTCATTATCGTCTAAAATTAAATTAATGGCACTAACGCCACAAGTAATATTTAAGCCATTTGCTTTTGCTTTTTTAATAAGCTCAATACTTCCTTTAGTGCTAATGTTATTAATATGAAGTTTACCTCCGGTTTCTTCTAAAATGCTAATGTTTCTAGCAAGTGCAATTTCTTCGGCTAAAGCTGGCATACCTTTTAAACCTAATTTAGTAGAGTTTTCTCCTTCGTTCATTTGCCCATTGTGGCTTAACGATTCATCATCACAATGTAAAAAAAGTAAACTATTAATATTGTTACTGTATTGTATTGCTCTGTAAACATTACCGGCGTCTTTTATAGAGTGTTTATAATCACTAAAGGCAATTGCACCACTCAATTTCATGTCATACATTTCGGAAAGTTCTTTACCACACTGATCAATAGTGATTGTTCCAAAAGGGTAAACATCTGTAATTTTATTTTTAGTATTATTTAATACAAATTCAATTTGAGCTTTTGTATTTAATTGTGGTTGGTTATTGCTATGTATTGCAATTCCTGTAAAACCACCAGAAGCAGCAGCTTTAATTAAACTATTTAAAGTTTCTTTATGTTCAAAGCCTGGTTCGCCTGTTGTTGTTAACATATCAAACCATCCAATAGATAATAATAAATTATTCCCAGTTATAATTTTAAGATTTGGTTTCTCAATTATGTTTTTTTTAATATCAACAATTTTACCGCCTTCAATTAAAACATCAACTGTTTTATTGTTAAAACTTGATGTTGGACATACTATTTTTACTTGTTTTAATAAAATACTCATTTTAATAATCGTATAATTAATGATTCAATTAAGATAAAAAACACACTTAAAATTAAAAATATTTTCCAAAGTTTTAAAGCATTTTGAGAATTTATTGATGCGCTTATGTTTTCGGTAGTTTCATGATCAAATAAGTGAATGTTTTGTTGGTTTAATTGGGTAATACTATTTTTTAATTCATCTATAGAATAAAAACTTAAATCGCTTTCAAGCTTATTATAATTGAAAGCAATTGCTGCCAGTACACTATCTTTAGTATTAATGGTATAATAACCTGGATTAAGGTCTAAATTTCGTATATATAATTGTTTTTTTGTTTCTATAAGTTTAAATTCAGGTATAAATTCAAATTTACTATCTTTTTGTTTAATAATTGGTGGATTTTCTGATTTATTAAAATTATAATTTGTTTCAATAATTGTGTTATTACCTAAAGTATAAAATAATGGTTGTTGTTTTATACTACTAAAACACATTTTATAAAAAATAGGAACAAATAAGGCGTGTTTACTAAAGTTACTATTAGTTAAGTTTATTGGTGTGCAGAACAGATATTGAGGGAATTTTTGATTTTTATTACGTATTAATACTGGCGCTTTGTTTTGTGCTAAAATTAAATTTTCGTAATTACTTTTTAAATTTGTGTTGAAACTGTAAAATGTTTTAAAGCTAGGCAAATTCATTTGATTGTTTATTTTTTCAAAAACACCATCAAAAAAATCACTTTGCATTTCTATTGTTTCTGCTTTATATTTAGAAGTATCTTTTGTTAAAAATGTTGGCAATGCACAACTATTTAATAGCTTGGAGTAATTATCTATATTGCAATTATCGTTTGGTATGATAATTACACTGCCATTTTCTTTGATAAATGTAGTTATTTCAGCTAATAAGCCACTTGTAATGTTCTCTATTTCATTTAAAATTAAAACATTACTTTGTTTTATTGAAGTATAGTTAATGTTTTTTTCATTAAATGCTTGGTAGTTAAATAAACTATCTGCTTCAAATAAAGCTTTAAATGCAGATGAATTTTGCTCATTATTATTAATTGATATAACTTTAATTAATGGTGTTGCATTAAATGTAAAAAATAATTCATCGTCAAATGTTATGGGGTAATCTTCAAGTTTAATTTTACCAAAGTTAAATCCATTGTTTTTACATTCAAAAGTAAATACTTTTTCTGTTTTACTATTTTGCGCAATACTGTAACTAGTAATTGCAATTTGAATGTTATTTATAAATAGTTTTGCTGTACCATTTTCAATGGTGTTATCGCCATTATTTTTAATTACAATATGTAGTTTTTGAATAATTCCTTTTCTTTGAATTGGGGTTTCAAACCAACATGAGTCTATAAAAACATTATTTGTATTTTGTGGTATAATTGGAATTAAGTTTATGTTTATTGTACTATCTGATTTAATTTCTGTTTTATTAAAAGTATTTTTTTGAAAATCGCTTAAGTAATAAATAATTTTGTTTTGATTAGTGCTTGAGTTTATAAATTCTGTTTGCCTATTTAGTATTTGAGATATTTTTTTTGTTGCAGCACTAATCTTTAATTCGTCGATAGTTGAAATAGCATCTTCTTTGGTTAAAAAGCGTTGGTGCTTACCTTCAAAATCATTTGTTATTATTTGTATTTTATCATTTTCGTTAAATGTTTTAACTATTTCACGCGCTTTGTTTTTTTCAATTTCAAAAATTGGCCCTTGTTTAGAGATGTTGTTTGTGCTGAAAGAATTGTCAATATATATACTTACAAACTTTTTACCTGTATTAATGGTTGATTTATTATCTTTTAAATAAGGTTGTGCAAATGCAATTATTAAACAGGCTATAGCTAAGCACCTACAACATAATATTAATAGTTCTTTTAGTTTTGATTTTGATTTACTTTGATGCTGAATATCCTTTAATAACTTTACATTGGTGAAATATATTTTTTTATACTTCCTAAAATTAAATAAATGTATAATAATTGGTACAGTTACTGCCAATAATCCCCATAAAACACTAGGATATACAAATTGCATCGAGTTTAAATTTACGAACTTTAATAAAATTATTAAAATTATAATTTAATACATTTAAACAATTTATCCTAAAAAAATGAATAAATTTGTGCATGAATTTTGCAATAGCAACTATTGGTAAAACCTTAAGCTTAGTTGCCTTACTTACCTTAACAGTATTTAATTACTTTTATTATTGGTTTAATTTTTCAGAAATTGTACTAATTCAATTACTTGTTGGTGTTTTATACATATTTTTTTCGTGCGCAGAATATTTAAATAATAGCGTTAAAAAAGCATTACCTGTAAACCGATTTTCATATTTTCCAACTTCTTTTTACATGTTTAAAATACTGAAAGTTGGTATATTTTTAATGTTTGGCGCTATGCTTTTAACCACATCAAGCAAAATAAGTTATTTAGCAACAATTTGTTTTATTGTAAGTATAACGGAGTTAACTTTAATGGCTGTATTATATTTAAAAAAATTATGTTATGTTAGTTTTTTAGCTAATTATATTATTATTGCAGGTGTTAAAATAAATAAATTATTTGCGAATCAAATTAAATTAACTGAGTTCAGACACGATATTTTTCATTTTGTGAAAAAAGATAATAGTGTAATTCAATTAAATTTAGATTTTGTAAATGATAAAGAAAAGTTTAAAGAACAAGTAAAAGAATGGCTAATTGCTAATAACGTAACGTTAAGTCAAGAATCTAAAGAAAAACTTTTAATTAAATAAATCTAAACTTCTGCTAATTACTAAGTAAAAAGCAAGTAAAGCAATAAATGTTGAAATTGTTATTTTGATTGTTTTATATTTTATTTTTAAATAGTTAATTAAAATTATTGTTATAATTAGTATTACACTTACAATAATAATTTGACCTATCTCTAAACCTAAATTAAAAAATAATAAAGGTAAAATTATGGTTTCTTCTTTTCCTAACATGTTTTTTAATAAATACGAAAAGCCAAGCCCATGAATTAGTCCAAACACCGTAGTTAAACCAAATATAAATAAATGAGATTTTGGTTCTTTATTACTATTTAAACTATTTAAAAGGGCTGTAATTAAAATACTTAAACTTATTAGAATTTCAATATACACTTGTGGTATAACTATAAAATTGTAAGTTGATAAAGCTAATGTTGAGGTATGCCCAATTGTAAAAGCTGAAATTAGAATTAATAATTGTTTAAATTGCAAAGATTTAAAACAAAAAACCAATAAACTTACATAGAGTATATGGTCATAGCCATTAATATCTAAAATGTGGGTTAAACCCGTTGTAAACCAAAGCCAAAAATTTGCCATTATTTTGTAAATTTATACAAATTAAATTCAAAAATTAATGTTTAGTATTTCTATTAAAAAATTTAAATTAAAATATTTAGTGTGTTTTTTGTTTGTATTCTTGTGTATAGGCAGCTCTGAAATTAAGCATCCTTTTTATTTTAGTTTTACTGATTTTGAGTACAATAAAAATGAAAAAGCTTTACAGGGAAACATAAAACTTTTTATTAATGATTTAGAGGCTGCTATAAAAACTTTTGCTAATAAAAAATTAGATTTGATAAATGTAACGGATACTGTAACTATTAATAAAGTTTTACATCAATATATCAATAAAAACTTAAGTATAAGCGTAAATAATAATATTCTTAAATCAAATTTTGTTGGTTTTGAAAAAGAAAATGATGTTATTTATTTGTATGTTGAATATTTAAATTGCGAAATTCCTAAAAACATAAATTTTGCAAATACTTTTTTATATAATGAGTTAAAGACTCAAACTAATTTTATTTCGTTTAAGGTGTTTTATGAAAAAAAAATTATTATAATTGTTAACCCAGATATATTTGGGAAATTTCAATTTTAATTAATTAAAATATATTGTAGTTCAATTAAAAAATGAATTTAAACTTATAAATAGTTTTTTATTTTATAATTTAATACCTATTACACACACATCATCTACTTGATCTAAATTGCCCCTCCAATTTTCAAACCTTTCAAATAGAAGTTGTTTTTGTTCTGTTAATTGGAAATGTGCATTATTAGTTAATAGTTCTTTTAAAGGTTTATATTTAAATTTTTTACCCTTTTCACCTCCAAATTGATCGGCATAACCATCTGTAAATAAAAACAACATATCGTTTTTATTTAATTTTATTTTATGAGTTGTAAACGGTAATGGATTGTCTGTTTTTCCTATCGCTTGTTTATCTGGTTTAATTTCTTTTACTTCTGATTGACAAATGTACCACAAAGGGTTGTTTGCACCAGCCCAATTAATTTCTAAAGTATTCATATTAATTGACAGTAAAGAAATATCCATACCATCTTTCACGTCTTTTTCACTTTTAGAGAAAGTTTCTACAATTAATGTTCTGGTTTTATTTAATATTTCACCTGGATCTAAAATGCCAAATTCTAATAAAGATCTATTAAGCGCGTTACTACATAAAACACTTCCCATCGCCCCAGGTACTCCATGTCCTGTACAATCAGCAACAGCAATAAATAATAAATCATTTCTTTTTTCTAACCAATAAAAATCACCTGCAACTATATCTTTTGGTTTATAAAACACAAAACAATTTAAATTACATTCATTAAAATATTTTTCAGATGGTAAAATGGCTTCTTGTAAAGTTCTTGCATAGTTTATACTATCTGTAATTTCCTTTTTTTGAATAGTTAACTCTGCATTAATAATATTAATAGTTTCATTTTTAGAGTTAATTATTTTTATTTTTTTTATTGAATTAATTACGGCATAAATCAAAATAATTAATACAATTACTATCCCAAAAATTATATAATTTTTTCGTTTGTTTTTTTCAGTTGCAATTAATTTTTCGCGTTCAATTATTTCTTTTTGTTCGGCAATCCTTTTATCAATTTCGTATTTGCTTTCTTGTCTTAATAATGCTTTTGTTTGCTCTTCGTTTTCTAATTTATTTTTAGCGGTTATATAATATTTTAAATAGTAATAGCTACTGTCTTTGTTTCCTTTTAGTTCAAAAAAGCTGTGTAATTTCCAATATAAATTATAAATTTCACTTTTTGCATTTATACTTTTTGATAATTGAAGTGCATTTAGGTAGTTTGTATAAGCTTCTTTCGTATTTCCATTTTTCATTTCAATATCTGAAAGCCCCCAAACACCATAAATCATTCCAAATTTATTGTTAACAGATTTATTTAAATTATAGGATTGTAAGTAATACTTAAAGCTTGAATCTAAAATTGATTTTCGTGGCGTACCTCTTTCATATAATGTTTGATAAGTATCTCCTAAATTAATACTTGCAATTGCTTGGCCTATTACATCTCCACATTTTTTAAATTCAGTATGTGTTTTTGTAAAGTAATATAAAGCAGAGTTTAACGACCCTGTTTCTATTTGAATGTTCCCGATACTATTGTATGAAATTGCTAATTCTCTGATGTATTGAACAGATTTATTGTATTGTTGCGAAATACTAATATGGTTTTTTGCTTTTGCATAATCTTTTAATTTGTAATAAAGTTTACTTAAACGGTTATGAATTTGGATTAAACCTATTGTATCATTTAATTTTTCGTAGATAGCCAAACTATTAAAAAAATATTTTGAAGTTTTACTATAGTCTCCTAAATCATAATAATCGTTACCCAACATTAAATAGGTAAAAGCTAAATGGTTATTAACGGGATTGTTTTTATTAATTGTTTTTAAAGCTAGTTGATGGTAAATTAATGCGCTATCGTAATTACTTTTATGCCAATAGATATAACCTAAAAAATTTTGTGTAATAATTTTTTCATTATCATTTATTTTATTTAGAACATTTGCTTGATTTAAATGAAATATTGCCAATGGATAATTACTAATGCTTTCAAAATAAGCACCTAAATAATTATGTGCTTTTATTTTATTTTTAGTTTGACCAGTTGTAGTTATTTTAAGTAAACTATCAATTGATTTTGAATTTAACGAGATTAAAAATTTATAAAAATCTGATTCAGCTTTTGTGTAAATCAAACTTAAGTTAAAAATTATAACTAAAAAAAGGGTTTGTTTTTTAACTATTTTAATTATGCCCAATGCTTTCGCTACTCTTTTATTTAAAAGCACAATTTACGCATTTATATGTAATTTATTTTATGTTTTTAATTTTCATTTACAAGTAATTTGTGGTTGTTATTCAAAAAAATTAAACATAATTTAATCTAAAAATATTTAGATTTATTTTTTTAATTAATAATTTAAAATAATGTTAGTTTTTATTGAATTTACTTTTAAATATTAATCTATTTTAAAATGAAATTTATAAATCTACATTTAACTGAATATTTTTTAGCTCAATTTATTCTTTAATGAGATTTATTTTCTGTTTTTATAAATTAAAGTTTGTATTTAGTTTAAAAACAATATAAATCCAAACAATATTTTAAAAAATAAAATTATATAAGCGACATATAGTAGGAGTTAAAAAAAATCCTACTAATTTGTAAAAGTAGTCTCGACAGGAATCGAACCTGTATCAAAAGTTTAGGAAACTTCTATTCTATCCATTGAACTACGAGACCAAATTTAAGGTGCAAAGTTAATATTTACATTTATTTTATCAAATACAATTAATTTCAGTAGTTTAAATTAAAATTAATTAGTAGCTACAATTATTCTATTTGTAATATAGCATTGAATACCTAAAATATTAGTATCTTTAAATTTTATTTTATGCAGTTAATCGACGGAAAAAAAGTATCCATTCAAATTCAAGAACAAATTGCTGAAGAAGTTAAACTGATGTTAATTGCAGGTAAAAAACAACCTCATTTAGCAGCTGTATTAGTAGGGAATGATGGCGGAAGTGAAACCTATGTAGCCAATAAAATTAAATCATGCGAAAAGGTTGGTTTTAAATCCACACTTATTCGTCATTCAGAAGATGTTTCGGAAGAAAAATTATTACAAACCGTAATTGATTTAAATAACAATAATGATATTGATGGTTTTATCGTTCAATTACCATTACCAAAACATATTAACGAACAAAAAATTTTAGAAACAATTTTACCAAGTAAAGATGTTGATGGTTTTCATCCTATTAATGTTGGCCGAATGGTTTTAAATTTGCCTTGTTATGTTAGCGCTACACCATACGGTATTGTTCAGCTTTTATCAAACTACAACATTAAAACATCTGGTAAAAATTGTGTTGTTATAGGTCGAAGCCATATTGTGGGTTCGCCAATGAGCATTTTAATGGCTAAAAACACTACATTAGGTAATTGTACAGTAACACTTTGCCATAGCAAAACAGAAAATTTAATTAATCACACAAAACAAGCTGATATAATAATATGTGCATTGGGTAGTCCAGAATTTTTAAAGGCAGATATGGTTAAAGAGGGTGTTGTTGTGATTGATGTTGGCACAACAAGAGTTGTAAATGCAAACACTAAAAGTGGTTTTGTTTTAAAAGGAGATGTTAAATTTGATGAAGTTGCACCAAAATGTAGCTTTATTACCCCTGTACCTGGTGGAGTGGGGCCAATGACAATTGCAAGCCTTTTAAAGAACACTCTACTGGCTGCTAAAAAAGAAATTTATAAATAATTGTTTTTTCTTGTACTTTTTTAATTTACTAAATAACATTAAAAATAAATTTTAACTTTATTATGATGATCAAAAAAAATATTTTTTACTTATTACTATTTTGTGTTTTTAAGTTATATGCACAAACAACATTTCCTACTAATGGCGCACCATACAATCCACATACCTTATTTGCATTTATAAATGCAAATCTTTTTATTGATTACGAAACTCATATTACAAATGCAAGTTTGTTAATAAAAGACGGTAAAGTAATTGATGCTGGTAAAGATATTAGTATTCCAACACAAGCAATTATTTTTGATTTAAATGGTAAATTTATTTATCCTTCTTTTATTGATTTATATAGTAATTATGGATTAGGTGAAACACATTCCACAAATCAAGACTCAAAATTTATTGCAAATAATAAAGGTGCTTACGGCTGGAATCAAGCAATAAAATCTGATATTGATGCTTCAAAATTATTTCAACATAATAAAGAAAAAGCTTTTGAATTAATTAATAATGGAATAGGTATAGTTTTAACTTCAAATAAAGATGGGATAGTAAGAGGAAGTGGAGTTTTAGCAATGCTTAATTATATTCAAAAAGAAAACGAAAGTATAGTTTTAGATAAAGCCGCAGCTTTTTATTCTTTTAATAAAGGGAGTTCAACACAAAATTACCCAAGCTCTTTAACCGGTGCAATTGCACTTTTAAGGCAAACCTATTATGATGCACAATGGTATAAAAATTCAGCTAATAAAACAGAATATAATATAAGTTTAGAAAGCTTTAATAAGCTTCAAAATTTGCCTTCAATTTTTGAAGCTAATGATAAATTTAATGCTGTAAGAGCAAATAAAATTGCGGTTGAATTTAATCAAAAATACATAATTAAGGGTGGAGGTAATGAATACCAAAGGTTAGAAGACATTTCTCAATTAAATACAACTTTTATTTTACCTGTTAACTTTCCAGAGGCATACGATGTTAGTGATGCTTTAGATGCAGATAATATTTCTTTAGCCGATTTAAAACATTGGGAACTAGCTCCTTCAAATCCTGCTTTTTTAGAAAAAAATAATATAAATTTTTGTTTTACTTCTTATGATTTAAAAGATAAAAAATTATTTTTACCTAATATTAGAAAAGCTATTAAAAATGGTTTAACAGAAAAAACTGCACTTAAAGCATTAACCTATAATCCTTCTTTTTTAATTAATACATCTAATAAAATTGGAGCTTTAAAAACAAATTATTTAGCAAATTTTTTTATTTCAAATAAATCAATTTTTGATGATGATTGTGAAATTTTACAACATTGGATTAATGGGCAAGCTTATATAAATAAAGATTTATCTCCTATCGAAATATCTGGTAAATACGAATTAAATTTTAATTCAACCACTTATAAAGTTTTTATTCAAAACAATAAATCTAAAAGTGTTGTTTTGGTTGATACTTCAAAAAAAACATTTAATATTAATGTAAAAAATAGTTTAATTTATTTTTCATTTAAAAAAGATAGCTTAATTAACTATAGAGCAATAGGTAAATTAAATAAAAATAATAAATCAATTTCAGGTAAAATTGAAAACGAAAAAGGGGATTCGTTTGATTTCGATTTGATTTTTAAAGATACCTTAACTGTCGATCGTCCTAAATCACCTATTACTACTATTAATCCTCTTGATTATAAAAAAATTATTTACCCTTTTAATGCTTATGGTATTGGTGCTAATGAAAAAACTAACACTAATTTTTATGCTCAATTAAAAAAACGTAATAATAGTGTGTTATTTAAAAATGCAATAGTTTGGACTAATGAAGTTGATAGTGTTTTAAATGGATACGATGTATATGTATCAGATGGAAAAATAGTTCGTATTGCAAAAAATATTGATGTTTTACCCTTAGCAAACGTTAAAGTAATTGATGCTACTGGAAAACATTTAACGCCTGGAATTATTGATGAACATAGCCATATTGCTTTAACGTGGGGTGTTAATGAAGGTACACAGGCAAGTAGTGCTGAAGTTAGAATGGGCGATGTAATAAACCCAGATGATATAAATATTTATCGCCAATTAGCTGGCGGAGTTACAACGTCACAATTATTGCATGGTTCTGCAAATCCTATAGGTGGCCAAAGTGTTTTAATAAAACTTAGGTGGGGTTTAAATGCTGATGATATGAAATTTGCTAATGCAGATGGGTTTATAAAATTTGCATTAGGTGAAAATGTAAAACAAAGTTGGATTCCTGATTATGCAAATATGCGTTTCCCACAAACCAGAATGGGTGTAGAACAAGTGTATAACGATTATTTTACACGCGCAAAAGAGTATAATAAAAGTTGGAATGTATTTAATAGTTCAACAGAAAAAAATAAAATTTCACCCCGAAAAGATATAGAGTTAGAATGTATTGCCGAAATTTTAAATCATAAAAGATATATAACTTGCCATAGTTATGTTCAAAGTGAAATTAATATGTTAATGCATGTAGCAGATAGTTTTAATTTTAAAGTAAACACTTTTACTCACATTTTAGAAGGCTATAAAATAGCCGATAAAATGAAAAAACATAATACCAATGCTAGTACGTTTGCTGATTGGTGGGCGTATAAAAATGAAGTTATGGATGCAATACCATACAATGCCACTATACTTACTAAAATGGGTGTAATTACAGCAATTAATAGCGATGATGCTGAAATGGCACGACGTTTAAACCAAGAAGCCGCAAAATCTATTAAATACGGCAATTTAACTGAAGTTGAAGCTTTAAAAATGGTTACTCTAAACCCTGCAAAAATGTTACATATTGATAATGAAGTAGGAAGCATTAAAGTTGGTAAGTCAGGCGATTTAGTATTGTGGAATACTAATCCGTTAAGTGTTTATGCAAAGCCTGAATTTACTTTAATTGACGGAATTATTTACTTTGATAAAAATGAAAATCAAAAATTAATAGACGAAAATAAATTAGAACGAGCTAGAATAATTGCATTATTACTTGATGCTAAAAAATCTGGTGTTAAAACAAATAAATTTTCTAGTAAAGTACAAAGAAATTATCATTGCAATACATTAAATGGTGTTTCAGAAGAAATTACTGGCGAACGTTAATTTTTTAATTATGAAAAAAAGTTTATTTATAAAATTTATATGTATTAGTTTTTTAGTTAATGCACAAAAAACATATACTAACATTGCTTTGTTTGGAGGCTTTGCTCACATTGGTAATGGTAAAATAATTGAAAATAGTTTAATTACTATTAAAGGAAACAAAATTGAAACTGTACAAAATGCATTAGGTGTAAAAATTAATCCTATTGCTTTTGACACTATTATTTATATTAATGGAAAACATGTATATCCTGCATTTATTAATGTAAATAATGTTTTAGGTTTGCACGATGCAGAAGCTGTTAAAGCTACAAGAGATTTTAATGAAGTGGGAAATTTTAACCCACATATCAGAAGTTGCATTGCATATAATACGGATAATTTAATTATACCTACTGTAAAAACTAATGGTATTTTATACACGCAAGTAACTCCTCGTGGAGGCGTGATTTCTGGTTCATCAAGTATTATGGCTTTAGAAGGTTGGAATTGGGAAGATGCTTTGTTAAAATCAGATGATGGAATTCATTTAAATTTTCCGAAAATGGTTATTCAAAAATGGGCTGATGATGATAAACATTACCAAGAAGCCAATAAAAAATTTATGGAAGAAGTTCAACAATTAAATGAATTTTTTAATGATGCTTTTGCATATTATCAAGAAGCCAATCCTGTTGAAAAAAATATTAGACTTGAGGCTATGAAACCAATTTTTAAAGGGAAAGCTAATTTATACATCCATGCAGATAATGCTAAGGATATTTTAAATGCGATTGTTTTTTGCGAAAAACACAATTGCCCTAAAATTGTAATTGTTGGTGGAAAAGAATCGTATAAAATAACTAAAATATTAAAAGAAAAAAATATTGCTGTTATGCTAAATAGAGTTAACGATTTACCTGAGTCGCCTGATGCCGATGTTGATTTAATTAATAAACTCGGTTATTATTTAAATAAAGATTCTGTTTTATTTTGTTTTCAATTAGAAGGTGATATGGAGGCCATGCAAAGCAGAAATTTACCCTTTAATGCTGGTGTTGCTGTTGCCAATGGTTTAGATAAAGAAGCTGCAATAAGTGCATTAAGTTTAAATACTGCTAAAATTCTCGGTGTAAATAATTTAATTGGTACTTTAGAAGAAGGTAAACTTGCTTCATTGTTTGTAAGCGAAGTCGATGCTTTAGACATTAAAACAAATCAAATAGTATTAGCATACATTGCTGGTAAACCAGTAAATTTAATTAATCGTCAGTTTGAATTGTATCAAAAGTATAAAACTAAATATGGCTTAAAATAACAAACCGCCTTTTGTTTAACCCCAAAAGTTTAAAAAAGTTAGTTACCGATTCATCCTAAACCTTTGCTATAAGTTGATTTATTTTTTTTTAGTTATTGCTTTAATTACTATATCTCGGTCGTCTTTATTCCAATATTCTTGTAAATCTAAATTTACTTTAATAACTTTTACATTTGAGTTTTTGTTATTTTTTGCTAAGTCTTCCCAAATTTTCACATGGTCTTTGTTTAATTTACCCGTCCAAACGGTCCAATAAATTAACAGATAAAAGTCGGCTGTTTCAATGGATTTTAATGTATTGCCGTTTAAATCCCGAAACTTTTTAAGTTCAGTGTCAAGGTTTGCTTTTTCTGGTTGATTGTATTTGTCTGTTAAATTTAATGCAGGAATAAATTGAAAAAGTCCGGCATTACAAGAGGTGTCAGTTTGCCTATATTCAATATATTTTCCATTTTTATCATATACAGAAGCGTTAGGAATACTTGTTTCCTTTAAAACATAAAGAAAGTCTTTGCTATTTACACTTACAATGTTTGTTGTGTCAAGTTTGTATTTGTTTGCCGTTTTAATTATTGTTTTTCTATTTTCAATATCGGGGTTTTTGATACCATACATTTTTTTCATTATAGGCTGACAACTCATAAAAGTTAATGTCAAAATAATTAATATTAAATTTCTTTTCATTTTTTATTTTCTTTATATTTTTTGTGTTGTATTGTTATCGCCCTAAATTAATTTATAATTTATAGATATATGCGGTATGGTTATCATTTAATGGATTTAACCAATAAAGTAATTGATCTAAATTACTTGGTTCAATAGTAGTAACATAACTTAACTTAGGAAAATATTTTTTCATTTCTGCTACGCGTTCATTAATATGCTCTGCTTGCATAAATATTATATAATTTGGTTTATCTTTTCCTTTTTGGCCATTGTAGTAATCTAATGTTTTTGCAGGATTGTTAACTTTATTAATTCCATAAACACTAAACCATTTTCCGAAATAAAAAAGTGGAGGCATTAAAAAATCATCTTCTTTATTGCTGTCTTCTATATAAAACGCATTGCAATCTGGTAATTTACTTAAATAATATACACTTTCTACTCTATGGCGTTTACCATATGAAGGTGATAAAAATAACAGTAAAATTGCATTTAAAATAACAACAAACCAAACACAGCCTTTAACTATTTTTTTTGAAAATTTTGATTTGTATTTTTCATAAAGCATAAATGCACCAATAGTTCCACCAATTAAATAAATTGGTATTATGGTTAAAATAAATCTTTCTTGTTTATTTGGAAAATAGGTATGAAAAGCAAAATAAATTAACACAGGCCAAAACAAAACAATTGTTTTTTTATAAGAATAAAAGTATCCAGCAAACAAAACAAAGCTTAAAGGCGGAATTAATAAGCCTAATAACAAATCAAAATACATGTGCCAATTATTAGTACCATAACTAGTTGCATTATCGAGGTTGTATTGAACGTAGCCCATAAATTCAGCAAAAGGGATTTTCCAAATTAAATAATCAACTAAACCACAGGTAAATAATACTGTAATTATAAAACCTAAAATAATTGATACTATGTATTTAAAGGGTGTTTTTAAAATTAAAATAGCAATTCCTAAACCAATTAACATAAACACAATTTGAAATCGAATACTAAATGCAATACCAAATAGTAAACCTGCAAATAAATAGTTTTTAAAATTTTGTTTTTCGATAATTAATAATAAACCTAACATTAATGGAGGTAAACAAACTAATTCTGCTAAATTTCTAACACTTATAAATGGCATAAACCAAAATAGAGCTAGTAAAATACCTACGTAATTTGCAATTTTTGTATTACTTAGTTTTTGAGTTATTTTATAGGCATATTTAATTATTAATAAACTCCATAAAGCATGTAATAACCTAACATAAAACATTTTAGTTTGAGGATCGGTTATTGATAAAAATTTTAATAGTTTAAAAAATAAAAATTGAAATCCAACATAAAATAAAGGATGCCCAGAAGGTTGCCTATTAGGGTCGGTTTCGCTTGGTAGCCAATTATTGTAATCATAGCCATCTACCCAACTTTGCGATGCTTCAATAATTAAAAAATGATCGTCATGAAAGCCAAAACCTTTACTAAATACAACAGATATTAATCGAACTACAAATGCTAAAAATAAAATTTGTTGTAAAGGGGTATATTTTTGTATAAATAGTTTAAATGTATTCATGATTTATTTTTGTGCTTTTAAATAAAAGTAAAATGCAATAAACGAAAAAATAATATTTGGAATCCAAACTGCTATTAATGGTGGAGCAAAACCTGTTGTTGCAATTGTTGTAAATACATACATAAGCATTATATAGATGCTGCTTAAAAACAAACCTAAAGCAATTTGTAAACCAACTCCACCTCTTACTTTTTTTGATGAAACACAAACACCAATAATAGTTAATATAAAAGTAGCAAAAGGAAAAGAAGTTCTTCTGTATGATTCTACTTCGTAAACTTCTATTTTATCTGAACCTTTAATTTTTTCTCGTGTAATAAATGATTTTAATTCCCAATAATTCATTGTTTCTACTATGCTTTCAAAGCGCCACATTTCTGCTGGTGTAAATGGTATGCTAATTGTTTTAGTAGGTAAAAATACGCCCGTTTGTTTATAAATTGGTTTTTGGTTTTTTATGGTATCTAAATTGTTTTGTACAATTAAATGTCTTTCGTACACATCTGTCATAATCCAATTTTTGTGTATGCTATCCCAAACCATATTGTTACAACTTAAGTAATAGGTTTGTTTATTATTTACTACTTCTTCTATACTTACTTTATAAGCTGTATTTATTCTATTATCAAAACTTTCTAAATATAATATTTTATTTGGTCCAATTTTTTTATGTATGTTTTGATCTTCGCTACTATAACCATTATTTATATACTTATCTTCAAAGCCTATTTTTATTTTAAATGCTTTAGGAATTATTATATGATTTAAAATTAATGAACCTGTTCCTATAAGTAATGCACCAATTATATATGGCCTTAATATTCGGTTAAAACTTGCTCCACTTGATAAAATTGCAATAAATTCACTTTGATGTGCCATTTTTGATGTGAAAAACACAACTGTAATAAATGTGAACATGGGACTAAAATAATTTCCATAATAGGGAATAAACATTAAATAATAATCGCAAATAATTTCGTTTATAGGAATTTGTTTTGTGGTGAAAGTGCTTAACTTTTCTTTTATATCAAACACAATAAAAATTAAAAGTATAAGTGTTATTGAAAAAACAAATGTTTTTAAAAACTTTCCTAAAATGTATTTGTCTATTATTTTAAGCAATTTATTTTAAAGTCTAGTGTTTAATTTTTTTACCATTAAGTTTTTCCAATCGTAAAAACTACCATCATTTATTTTTTCTCTTGCAGTATTTACAAGCCATAAATAAAAAGCTAAATTATGAATGCTAGAAATTTGAGAAGCTAATAGTTCGTTACATGAAATTAAATGTCTTAAATAGGCTTTAGAGTATGCTTTATCAACATAACTTGTTCCATTTTCATCTAACATAGAAAAATCATTTTTCCACTTTTCATTTTTAATGTTTATTACTCCTTCTGAAGTAAATAATAAACCATGGCGAGCATTTCGTGTAGGCATTACACAATCAAACATATCAATACCCAAAGCTATACATTCTAAAATATTTATTGGTGTACCAACTCCCATTAAATAGCGTGGTTTATCTTTTGGTAAAATTGATGTAACAATGTTTGTCATTTCGTACATTTCTTCAGCTGGTTCACCAACACTTAAACCTCCAATAGCGTTTCCGGCTCTGTTTTTAGCAGCTACATATTCTGCACTTTTTATTCTTAAATCTTTAAATGTACTTCCTTGAACTATAGGAAATAAAGCTTGTTCATAACCATGTTTAAATGGCGTGTTATCAAATTGTTTAATACATCTATCTAACCATCTATGTGTTAAATTTAAACTGTTTTGAGCGTATTTATAATCGCAAGGGTAGGGCGTACATTCATCAAATGCCATAATAATATCAGCGCCAATACTTTTTTGAATGTCCATCACATTTTCTGGACTAAAAAAATGCTTACTTCCATCAATATGGCTTTTAAAGGTGGCTCCTTCTTCAGTTAATTTTCTTTGGTGCGATAATGAAAATATTTGATACCCTCCACTATCCGTTAAAATGGGGTTACTCCATCCATTAAATTTATGCAAACCGCCTGCTTTTTCAATAGTATTAATACCTGGCCTTAAATACAAATGATAGGTGTTTCCTAAAATAATTTGTGCTTTAATATCATCTTTTAATTCATGTTGATGAACACTTTTAACGGTACCAGCCGTACCAACAGGCATAAAAATAGGTGTATTAATGTTACCATGTGCGGTTTCAAGCAATCCTACTCTTGCCTTTGATTTTGTATCTGTATGTTGTAATGTAAATTTCAAAACTGTAAAGATAAAATTATCTAATGGAGTAAATTATTAATTTAACTTAAAAGGCTAATCATTTTTTAAAATAATGGTTATGTAATAAAATATTAAGCTCTTCCATATCTCTACAAACATTATTGGCAAGTACCCATTTAGGAGAATTAAAATTAATTATTTCAGGCACTATAATTACTTTCATGCCTGCGGCTAAACCAGCAACCATTCCATTTGTAGAGTCTTCAATTACAATACAATTATTAGGATTAACCTTTAAATCGTTAGCACAATTTAAATAAACCTGTGGGTGAGGTTTACCATATTGTAATTTTTCTGCTGATTGAACTGAACTAAAAAAGGAATTAATTTGTAAAAATTCTAAAATAAAATTCATTAATCTTTCGTTAGAAGAAGTGGCTAATCCAATTTTAATATTTAGAGATTTTAAAGTATTTAAAACATTTAAAACGCCTTTTATTGGTTTACCCTTTAATTTTATTAATTCTATTAATTGATTTATAACTTTATTTTCAAAATCTATAGGATTAACATTTGTAATTTGATGTTGTTTAAACCAATAAAGTACAACTTCATCAAAACGTTTACCAGTAGTTTTTTTACAATCATCTTGGGTAAATGGTATTCCAATTGCAGTAAACTCTTTAATCATGGCTTCTCGCCATAAAGGTTCACTATCAATTAAAACACCATCCATATCAAAAATTACTGCTTCTGTTTTGCTCTGCATTGTTAATTAATTTGTTAAGTATTTACAAAGATATTGTTAATTCACATGTATAGTTAATTTAACTTTATAAAATGTATTTTCCCCAATTTAATACAATTGGTTTGCCTGAAATTTTTACAATAATTGCAGGTGTTGGGTTAGTGTTAATCATAATTCATTATTGCCTTAATTATGGTGTGTTTTCATTTTATAAAAAAAATTACTTAGAGGAAGGTGATAACACTTTACCAATTAGTGTAATAATTTGTGCCCGTAATGAAGATGATAATTTAACTGAATTTTTACCAAAAGTGTTAACTCAAAACTACCCTAATTTTGAAGTAATAGTTGTAAATGATTGTAGTTTTGATAATACAGATACTGTAATTGAAGAGTTTTCTAAAATATTCCCCAATCTACACAAAGCAACAATAAAAGAAGATCCTTATTATAAACATGGAAAAAAATTTGCTATGCTTGTTGGAATTAAAAAAGCTCAATATGATAATTTAGTTTTTACAGATGCAGATTGTTACCCAAATAGTGATAATTGGCTTAGCGAAATGGCTAAAGGGTTTACCGTTAATAAAAAAATTGTTTTAGGTTATGGGGCCTATCAAAAATTACCAGGCTTATTAAATAAATTAATTCGGTTCGATTGTTTTATAATTGCTGTTCAGTATTTAAGTGCAGCAATTAAATCTAAAGCTTACATGGGTGTTGGGCGAAATTTAGCGTATAGTAAAGACTTATTTTTTAAAATGAAAGGATTCTCAACCCATTATCATATTAACTCTGGTGATGATGATTTATTTGTAAATACAGCAGCAAATAACGTTAATACCAATATTTGTGTAAGTATTAATTCTATTACATGTTCTAAGCCTAAATTAAAATTTAAAGATTGGCGCTTACAAAAAGCAAGGCATATTACAACTTCACCATTGTATAATTCAAATTCAAAGTTAAAATTAGCATTTGGTTATTTTGCACAGTATTTTTTTTATTTAAGTATAATTCCTTTAGTTTTTCAATTAAATACACTTATTGTTTTTGCATCGGTTTTTATATTAAAAAGCATTATATTTATGCTAATACTTAATAAAGCAGCAAAAAAATTAAATGAAAAAGATTTGTTAGTAAGAGGTGTATTTTTAGAGTTGATTTTATTATTTATTTATCCTATATTTCATCTAACCAAAATAATTTATAAACCTGCAAAGTGGACGAATTAAATAACCTAAATAATAACCTTTCAACTAAAGCAATTTATGATTATAATTTGGTAAAACAGGCTATTTTAGGAAATCAAAAAGCATACGCAGAACTTTTAAATAGATATAGAGAAAGCGTTTATTTTATGATGGTTAAAATGTGTAATAATAAAGATGATGCCGAAGATTTAACTATTGAGGCATTTGGTAGAGCTTTTAAAAAAATTGAACAATACAGTCCTGATTATGCTTTTAGTACATGGTTATTTAAAATTGCAAGTAATAATGCAATTGATTTTTTAAGAAAGAAAAAACAAGCTCTTTTATTTAGTTTAGATAATAAAACTAATATTCACGAAAGCGAATCCGAAAGCCATTCAGCAAATTTAAAAGCTAATAATTTAGACCCCGAAGAACATTATATACGTAAACAAAAAATTGATACCGTTAGACTTATAGTTGATAAAATGAAACCAAAGTATAAAGAAATGGTTGAATTGTTTTATTTTCAAGAAATGAGTCATGAAGAAATTTCTAAAAAATTAAACTTGCCAATTGGCACAATAAAAGCACAACTTTTTAGAGCCAGAGATTTGTTATATGCTGCATTAAAAGAAAAAGGAACAAATTTATAAAATGGAAATTATCCTTAAATATTTTAATTGTTTTACTCCACAACAAATTAATCAGTTTGAGCAATTAAAAGATTTATATAGTTATTGGAATCAGCAAATTAATGTAATTTCTCGAAAAGATATTGATTTGTTATACGAAAGACATGTTTTACATTCTTTGGGTATTTCTAAAGTTATTTCTTTTAAAGATGGGACTGAAATTTTAGATGTAGGCACTGGAGGCGGGTTCCCCGGAATTCCATTAGCCATTGCTTTTCCAAATTGCAATTTTTTATTGGTTGATAGTATCGGTAAAAAAATAAAAGTTGTAAATGAAGTTGCAAAAGCTTTACAACTTAAAAATGTTACAGCAATTCATTCTAGAGCTGAAGATGTAAAAGAAAAATTTGATTTTGTTGTAAGTCGTGCAGTTACCGAATTTCCGGTATTTTATAACTGGGTAAAAACTAAAATTAAAAAAGAAAATATAAACAAATTAAATAATGGTATTTTATATTTAAAAGGAGGAGATTTAGAAAAAGAATTTGGGCATTATTTTGCTAAAAGTGTTTTTATTAATTTATACGATTTTTTTCCTATAGAGTTTTTTGAAACTAAAAAGGTTGTTTATTATAAAATGAATTAAACCCATAGTATTTCTATTGCAAAATCTGGTTTAAAGGTTAGCTCCCAAAAACTTTTTTTAAAATATCACTCACCCGTGCAATTGGATTTTTTCTAATGTTTACCTCTTCATCTGCAATTAAAACCATTAAACCATTAATTGCTTTTTTAGTAACATAATCATCTAAATCAGGGTTTTGTTTTTTAACTCCTGGTAATTTATTATATGTTTTTGCTAGTGGATTCCAATAACTGGTAACTTTTACAGAATTTACAGCATCTTTAACAATTGGTAAAAATTTATCATATAAAGGTTGGTTAGTTGTTTTTCTTAAAAAAGCAGTTGCAGCAGTATCGCTTCCCTTTAAAATAGCAAACCCATCAGCAACACTCATATTTGTAATAGCATCTATAAATACAGGCGCAGCTTTTAAAGCAGCTTGTTCTGCAGCTCTGTTTAAGCTGGTTTCAAATTCTGTAACTTTTTTAGTTAATCCCATTTTAATCAGCTTAGCTTTCATTTCTTTTGCTTCTTCAGGCCATGGTATAAACAATCGAGTATTTTTAAGGTACCCATCAGTTTTACTCGCAAAACTGCTTGCACTATTTGTTCCAACACTTAATGCTTCTTTTAAACCCTTAATTACTTCTTCGTTAGTTAACTTAGGCGCTGCAGTTGGTGTTACAACAGCATTTAATTTTTCTTTTGCAACTTTTTCTAAACTATCTTTCTTTTTTTGAAGTAATTCTTTTAAAGATTGTGCATTTCCGTTTAAAAACGATATCAGTAGAGTAATAAAAACTATTTGTTTCATAAAAATTAGTTTACAAAACTAAAATTAATTTAATTACTAAATAACTAACTTAGCTTTTTTATATTAATTTATGAAAGCTGAAATACTATCAATTGGCGATGAAATTTTAATCGGACAAATTACTAATACAAACTCTGTTTGGATTGCACAACAATTAAATTTAATTGGTGTTAGTGTAAATTATATAACAAGTATTGGAGATAATGAACAACAGATTTTAGAAGCTTTAGCAATTGCAAATAAGCGCAATAATTTTGTTTTTATTACCGGTGGTTTAGGGCCAACCAAAGATGATATCACAAAAAAAGTTTTAGCAAACTATTTTAACACAAGTCTTAAAATTAATAATGATGTACTTAATGATGTTACGCAATTTTTTGCAATTCGAAACAAAACAGTATCCGAAATAAACCAAAACCAAGCCTTGGTACCTGTTGGTTGTACTGTAATTAGAAATTACCAAGGCACTGCTCCTGCAATGTGGTTAGAAAAAGATAATTGTGTTTTTATAAGTATGCCAGGCGTTCCTTTCGAAATGAAAGCATTAATGACTGAACAAATCCTTCCAAAAATAAAATCTAATTTTAAACTACCTATTATTTATCATAAAACAATTTTAACCCAAGGTATTGGCGAAAGTGCTTTAGCCGAAAAAATTGAAAATTGGGAAAATACACTCCAATCTAAAAACATTAAATTAGCCTATCTTCCTCAACCAGGTATTGTTCGTTTAAGACTTTCAAGTGTTGGCGAAAACGAAACTAATCTTAAACAAAGTATTGAAAACGAAATTATTGAAGTACAAAAATTAATTTCTGATTATATTTTTGGTTTCGAAAATTATGGAGAAGAACAACCCACTTTACACCAAATTGTTGCTAATTTATTATTAAAAGCTAATAAAACGATTAGTTTTGCCGAAAGTTGTACGGGCGGTTATATCGCATCATTATTTACCTCCATCCCCGGAATTAGTAAAGTATTTCTAGGTAGTTTTGTGCCCTATTCAAACAATTCAAAAAATACAATAGTTGAGGTTTCAAATGAAACATTATTAAAATATGGTGCTGTTAGCCAACAATGTGTTAAAGAGTTGGCAAATAATACGTTAAAAAAATTTAATTCTGATTACTGCATCGCCGTTAGTGGCATTGCTGGTCCTGATGGCGGCACTCCTGAAAAACCTGTTGGTTATGTTTGGATCGCAATTGCAAATAAGTACAAATGTTCTGAATATCAATTTCAATTTGGAGATAATAGAAGTAGAAATATTATTATGACGTCAAATGCAGCATTAAACTTACTTAGAAAAGAACTTTTAACCTAACTTACTTCAATTTAATTTAGCTAAATGCTTTTAAAACAATGTTTTAAGTTAAAAAATATGAATTTTTAAAAAATTTTCATATTTTCGCCTAAATTTTATCTATGATTAAACATAATTTAACCTTTATTTTAATCTTTTTATCTCTTTTTTCTATAGCTCAAGAGAATAAGATTAATGTAATTACTAGCCCAACAAATAATGATCGGATTCAAATGTTTAAAAAAGAACAAGCTGAAAAAAATTATTATTATGAAATGAATAATCAGTTAAAAGAGTATTTTGCGGATAATGAAATTCATATTAAAGTCCCTAAAGGTCAAAATTTTACAACTAAAAAAGATTTTATAGATGCCGTTAATAATTGGTTACGATTAAACCAAAATTTAATACTTGATAATAAAAAAGGGGTTTATCTAACTAAATAATTTAACATGATGAAAAAATACTCATTAATTTTTATTTTAGCTTTATTTTCAACTTTTACTTTAAAAGCTCAATATGGTTGTTTTACGCCTAGTCTTGGCGTATTTGATGCATCTACCGGATCGCCAATGTCTGCTGTAATGTCGTGTTCGTACGCCAATGCGGTTGGTATTTACCCAACTACTGTTTTTTCAGGTACACAAGCTGTATTACCTTGTTTAAGTATCGCTTTTGGTACAACAAATATTAATTCTCAAACAAATAATTCGTTAACAATTTATCAAGGCGTTACTAATATTGAATCACTTTGTAATACATTTCCGGCGCCATGTTTTACTTTTATACCTAACAGTACAAGTTACTCTTTTGCTATTGCGGGTTTAGTACCATATCTTTCACATAGTTATAGTTTGTGTAACATTGCCCCAGCAACAAACATAAATTATTCTGTAACAAGCTGTTATAGTAATACTACTTTTACTACAGGTGTATGGAACAATTCAAGTTCTAATGCTTGTCAAGGTGTTTTTATCCCTGCAAATTCTCCTATTGGTATTTCTACTTGGACAATTTTACCTAGTGTGCCGCCGGCAGCAATTTTATCGGGTAGTAATACTATGGCCGCAGGTAGTTTATTTTTAGATACTTATTATATGGCACCTGGTGTTTATACTATTACAATGGGATTTGATAGTCAAGTTGGTTGTACCTCTATTACATCTAGAACGATTCAAATTCAACCTGCATATAATGCAAATTGGTCAGCAATTCCTAGTCAATGTTCACAAGGTTCATGTGTAAATCTTATCCCTCAAGTAACAGGAAATTTAGGTGGTACTTTTAGTGGTTCTGGAGTTTCTTCAAATTCATTTTGTCCAACATCTGTAGGGTCTGGTACTTACCCTGTAACATACACTGTTGGTATTACGCCACAATGTAGAGCAACTTTTTCAAATAATATAGTAGTTGTACCAACTCCAACCTTAGCTACTTCAAATGTTAGTTTTACATGTAATAATCCAACAACTGTACAACTTGTTGCTTCTGGAGCATCAGGAGGATCTTATGTGTGGTCAGGCCCTTCAATTTTATCTCAATCAAATGGTAGCGCAACAGTTTTTGGAACAGGTAACTATACTGTAAATGGAACAGGTTCAAATGGTTGCCCTGCTAATCCTATCGTAGCTACCGTTGGAACAAATACTACCCCTCCTTCACCTTCTGGAATAAATTCTAGTAACTTAATAACATGTACTAGCCCTTCTACATCTATTTCAATA
>CAZAPH010000005.1:2167-57941 GCA_964487105.1 uncultured Akkermansia sp. | reverse complement strand
GGACTAATTAGTCGTCCCTCAAAAAATTCTGTATGCCTTACTATTGTTGATTTTTCACTAAAAATTAATACCTAAAATATACAGGTTTTTATTAAAAACAATAAAAAAAGCGAAAAAAAAATCCTAAAAGTATTATTTTAAACACACATTTTAACCCAGATTTTGCAATAGGGTTCGTTTTGAGTCGGAATAGAAGTTCTATTACAAAATCTGGGTTTTAGTAGTATTTCACATAGGCGCTTTGGCATGGCGTTTCGCTGAGCGTGTGTAAGCGTGAATTAATTTTTCTTAGAAAATTCATCGAGGGCGCCTGCCTCGCCGGAAGGCAGGCTTGCGTTTTTTTAATTTGCATTGCATGTATTATCATGGCAAATTAAAATTTACGTCGATTGAATTTTCAAGAAAAATTAAGAGCGGGTGGGTAGTTCGAAACGCCTTGACTTTTGCTCCACTTTTTGTTAAGAAAAAGTGGAAAAATAAATATAACTTTTGAGGGTTTACTATTTAAATCAAAGCGGTATAACTTAAGTTTTATTTATTTTTTTTCCATTTTTTATATTGATTTTGTTGCTCATTATTAAACGGTGCGGCTCTCCTTAATGGTTCACATGGTTTTAATGTATCAAAACAATTTTTTGGAAGTTGTTGGTATAATTGAGTGCCTTTTGTTTTCCAATCTAACATTTCATCTGTTACATCTTTAATTGCTTTAGCAGGATTACCAACAATTATCTTTCTTTTGTCAAATTTAGTATCAGCCGCCACAAACGACAACGCACCAACAATGCAACCATCGCCAATTTCAGCATCATCCATTATTACACTATTCATTCCAATTAAACAATTCTCGCCTAAAATAGCACCATGTATTACTGCTCCATGCCCTACATGAGCTCCCTTTTTTAAATGAACGGTAGTACCAGGAAACATATGTATAGTGCAATTTTCCTGAACATTACATCCGTCTTCTATAATAATTTTTCCCCAATCTCCTCTAATTGCTGCACCCGGACCAATATAAACATCTGCACCAATTTCAACATTACCGGTTACAGTAGCATTAGGGTGAATAAATGAACTAGGATCAATTACTGGTTTGTATCCATTAAACTCAAAAATATTTGCCATACCAATTATTTAAAACATTAAAGATATAAATAAGCCACGATATACTAATTCAACATCAAATCATTAAATTTCAAGCAATTATAAACAATTTTAAATAAATTAATTACTTAAACTTATATTTATACCCTAATTTTAAAAAAATGAATCAACCAAAAACTATTAAAAGCGCATTAATTTCTGTTTATTATAAAGATAACTTAGAACCAATAATAAAAAAATTAAATCAACTTGGTGTTAAAATTTATAGTACAGGAGGAACATTATCTTTTATTGAAAAATTAGGTATTCCTGTTACTGCAGTTGATAGTGTTACTAATTATCCCGAAATATTTGGGGGTAGGGTAAAAACTTTACACCCTGCAATTTTTGGAGGAATTTTAAACAGAAGAGATAACGAAAAAGATAATGAAGAGAAACAACAACATAAAATAAATGATATTGATTTAGTTATAGTTGATTTATATCCATTTGAAGAAACCGTAGCATCAACAACCAACGAAACAGATATTATTGAAAAAATTGACATAGGCGGTATTTCGTTAATTCGTGCCGCAGCAAAAAATTTTAAAGATGTTGTAATTGTTTCGAGTAGAAATGATTATGGTATGCTTAACCATTTATTAGAATCAAAAAATGGCAGCACAAGTATAGAAGATAGAAAATTATTTGCGGCTAAAGCATTTGCTACATCTAGTCATTACGATACTGCCATATTTAATTACTTTAATAAAACAGAACAAATTTTACAATTTAAACAAAGTATTCAAACCGCTCAAGTATTAAGATATGGCGAAAATCCTCATCAAAAAGGAATTTTTTATGGAAATTTAGAGGCTTTATTTACAAAATTAAACGGTAAAGAATTATCTTATAACAATTTATTAGATGTTGATGCCGCTGTAAATTTAATTGCTGATTTTACTGAACCTACTTTTGCAATATTAAAACATAACAATGCATGTGGAGTTGCGAGCAGAAACACTATTTTTCAGGCATATGTTGATGCCTTAGCCGCAGACCCTGTAAGTGCTTTTGGTGGAATTTTAATTGGAAACAAAACTATTGATTTAGAAACTGCAACAGAAATAAACAAACTTTTTTGTGAAGTTGTAATTGCGCCAAGTTATGATACTGATGCATTAGAAATTTTAAAATCAAAACCTAACAGAATAATTTTAATTCAAAATAAAGTTAACTTTAGTAATACAACATTTAGAACCTTACTAAATGGGGTAATAGAACAAGATAAAGATTTAAAAACTGAATTAGAAACTGATTTAAAAACGGTAACTATTTCATCACCCTCATCATCAGAAATTAAAGATTTATTGTTTGCAAATAAATTAGTTAAACATACCAAATCTAACACAATAGTTTTTGCTAAAAACGGGCAATTATTAGCAAGCGGAACAGGGCAAACAAGCCGAGTAGATGCTTTAAAACAAGCAATAATAAAAGCTCAAAGTTTTGGTTTTGATTTAAAAGGAGCAGTTATGGCTAGTGATGCGTTTTTCCCATTTGCAGATTGTGTTGAATTGGCAAATCAAGTAGGAATTACAGCAGTTATACAACCAGGAGGAAGTATAAAAGATAAAGATAGTATTGACTATTGTAATGCAAATGATATGAGTATGGTTTTTACCGGAACTCGCCATTTTAAACATTAAATTTTGATAAAATAAATTATTTTGTTATTTTTGCACTCCCAAATGGTAGGTATAGCTCAGTTGGTTAGAGCATCAGATTGTGGTTCTGAGGGTCGTGGGTTCGAATCCCATTACTTACCCCAAACGGGACTTTCCTTTTCAAAAAAAGATTAGTCCCGTTTTTTATTTTTAAACTAAATAAACAATGCTTTATAACATAAAAAGTATAAATCAAAATAAAAGGTATTTTGTGGTTGAAAATATAGTAAAGTGCAGAAAAATAATTTACTTAATCATATTTTACTTTTTATGTAATTCAAACAAATCTATAACAATAAAGTATATATCACCTGACACATTATTAGCCGATACCAACAACTATTGGCATGATAAAACAAATTACCTTTTAATAGGAACAGATGTGAATTATAAAAATTATAAGATTACATATTTAAACAACACAGCCAATTTATTAGGAATTTAGCGTATTTAATTGGTTGCAAAAAACCTCCTTAAAAAAACAGTTACATTTTACCGGCTTTTTTAGTTTTTACTTTTAAGTATAACTGAAAAAAGAAAAGACAAATTGTAATTAATACACTTGCATAAGAAATTACATCTCCAAAAATTACAAAAAATGTTTTTACATTATTAGATGTTACATGTGTTACAATTACAGCATTTTTTTCATATTCAGTTGCATCAAAAATATTACCAAATTCATTTATTTTTGCCGAAACACCTGTATTTGCACTTCTCATAATTTGTTTTCGGGTTTCAACGGCTCTTAATTTAGCATAATTTAAATGCTGTTTATAGCCAGGTGTATTGCCCCACCAACCATCATTAGTTATTATAGCTAATAAATTAGCTCCATTTTTTATATAATCAGTACAATAATCGCCATAAACACTTTCATAACAAATCACAGGCGCTATACTTACATTATTATTACAGGTTAAATTGCTTCGCACACTTTGAATACCTAAACTACCAACTGTACCTTGTAAATTAATTGCTAATTTTTCTAAAGGTTTTAAAATTAACGGAAAAGGCATTTTTTCTACACCAGGAACTAATTTGGATTTATGATAAATTTGAATTCCTTTAGTATTAATTAATAATGCTGAGTTAAACATATCGTAATAAGCATTGTTTCTTTCATCAAATCTAGCAGTTACGCTAGCTTCTAGTTTAGAGTTATAAAATTTATAAGTACTAGCTCCTGTTAATATGTTTAATTGAGGGAAATGGTTTAATAAACTGTCTTTAAACCATTTAATTTCATCATATGATTCAATATGTGTTTCATCCATATCATTAATCATAAATGTTTCAGGTAATATTAAATAGTTTGTGTTACTATTAATTTTTCCTTTAACTTGATTTAGCATGTTTAAAAATTGGGTGCTAAATTCGGTATAAAATTTTTCGTTGTATGGATCTAAGTTAGGCTGAACAATAAGACATTCTTCTTTGTCCACTTTATTTTTTATACTTGATATTCTATAAAATAAAATAGCATAAGATAAAATTATAGGTACAATAATTAAACTCGCTAATTGAATTACTTGTTTAGATAATAATGATTTAATTTTATACTGTTTTATTAATTGGAAACAAAATAAATTTACAGTTAAAATCCATAAACTACCTCCGCTTACCCCTGTTAATTCATACCATTGCACCCAATTAATTTGATACGCAAATACATTACCTAGTGTAAGCCATGTCCAACTTATATCCCAAAGCGTATGAGTATATTCCCAAGCTAAATAAATGGGAATAACACCACAAACTGTATTTAATTTAATTTTAATAGAATGATAAATTAAAAACACAACTGACATTAATAAACTATTAACAATAAAAGCTAATAAAGCACCTCCTAATGAAGCATTAACAATCCACCATGTTACTATTAAATTCCAAATTAAAAATGTTAAGTAGGAATAAAAAAACAATTTTAATTTTATTCGTTTTAATTGAAATTTATTTTGAGTTAAGTTTTCCTCTAGTAAGAGTAAAGGAACAAATGCAAAAAAAATAACAAAACTTAAGTTAAAATACCAGCTTAACCCAAGCAATAAACCGCTTAAAATAGACAATAATAAAAAATAGTACCCTTTCATTTAAACGTTAAGTTTTTTTTAATTAAATACTTTATTCTAAAATACAATGTTAAAGCTACAAAAATTAAACTTATTAATAATGCATACCAAATACCATAAACATCTAAATTAAAAACAAAAGCAAAAAGATACGCTAAAGGTAAAGCAATTATCCAATATCCAATTAAAGTAATTAAAGTAGAGTATTTAAAATCTTCTACACCACGTAATATTCCTATAAATACAACTTGCAATCCATCAAATAATTGAAACATAGCGGCTATTATTAACAATTGTGACGCGATTAAAACAATTTCGGCATTTTGAGTAAAGCATAAGGGTAAATAAGTATTGGCTATTACAAAAATTAATGCACAAAACCCCATACCAATTCCAATAACTTTTATTGAAGACATTACAACTTTTTTAATTTGTTGCCAATTTTTTTCAGCCATAAAATTACCAACAACAATTGTTGATGCACTCGCTATTCCATTACCAAACATATATGTAAATGCTGCTAGATGAAGAGTTATCCCATGAGCGTCAATTACTTCTTTACCAAATGTACCTGCCATCAAACCGGCAATTACAAATGCTGCAACTTCAAAAGTAAATTGAGCCCCTGAGTTTAACCCATTTTTTAAAAGTCGGATAAAATCGATATAATTAATTTTTGCTTGTTTATAAACGTTTTTAATTGAATTAGTTAATGGAGAGTAAAATATATAAATTAAAAATGATGTTCCCATAAATAAACGTGCAATAAATGATGCCCACGCAGAGCCAATATAGCCAAGTTCTGGAAAAATTGACACACCATAAATTAAACAATAATTTAAAATTATGTTTAACACATTTCCTGCAACGCTGATGTAAAGGGCAGGCAATGTTAAACTTAAACCTTCGCAATATTGTTTACACGTAAAAAATATTGATACCGGTATCATTGAAAATATTAAGACATTATAAAATGGTTCGGCTAAAACTACAACTTCAATTGGTTGTTGCATATAAATTAATAATCCAGAAGAAAGATATAAAACTAAAAAACTTATAAATGCAATAATAAAGTTTAAGGCTAATGAATTTTTAAATAATGTTGCTTTTTTTAAATCATTTTTTTCAAAATCTGCACTTGAAATTAATGGCGTTAATACATAACTTACTCCAATAGCAAAAACCAAAATTAAAGTGTATAAATTTGAGGCTAACAACCCTGCCGCTTGATGTGTTGAACTTATTTGCCCTAAAAATATAGTATCCACCATATTAGTTAAAATATGACCCATTTGTGTTAACATTACAGGCCATGCTAATTTTAATAAATACTTTGGGCTACTATTATTTTGAACGGTTAACAATTTAAAAAATGCAAAGATAATTGTTTTTGTATCTTCGCACCTAATGAATAAGGTTGAAAAAATAATTAATGATATTTATTTAAACGGCTATAGTATAACACCTAATTTTTTTTCTGAAACTGAAATTTTTACACTTAAAAGTACATTTAATCAGAAAAAGAATAATTTAAAAAAAGCCTCAATAGGAAATAATAACTTAAAAAACATAAATTCCGAAATTCGTGCAGATAAAATTGTTTGGTTAGATAATAATGAAATTTCTTTTTTTTATGAATTTATAAACGAATTAACCATTCAGTTAAATAGAAAATGTTACCTAGGTATTAATTTTAATGAGTTTCATTTTGCAGTTTATAATAAAGGTGATTTTTATAAAAAACACAAAGATGCTTTTAATAACTCAGATGAAAGAAAAATTACAATAATAACTTACTTAAACGAAAATTGGATAAAAGCAGATGGTGGCGAACTCGTTATTTATACAGAAAATAAAACTCTTAAAATTGAACCTAAAGCCGGAACAGTTGTAATATTTGAAAGTTTTATGGAACATGAAGTTTTGATTAGTAATACTAATAGAATTAGTTTAACCGGTTGGTTAAAAAGCTCTAAAAATTTAGCTTTATATTAAATTTAAAATGAAAATAGTTTTAGCAACAGCAAATAAAAATAAAGTACTTGAGTTAAGTAAATTATTACCCGCATCTATTCAATTAATTAGTTTAGTTGATGTTGGAATTACAGAAGAAATACCTGAAACAGGCAGTACTTTAGAAGAAAATGCATTTATAAAAGCTAATTTTGTTTTAGAAAAATTAAAAACTCAAAATTTAAACTATGCCGTACTTTCTGATGATAGTGGACTTGAGGTAGAAGCTTTAAATGGTTTACCTGGAGTTAATAGCGCAATTTATGCTGGTTTACCTAAAAATGATCATCTAAATAATATAAAATTACTTAACGCATTAATTAATTGTACAAATAGACAAGCAAAATTTAAAACTGTTTTATGTTTTATTAATCAAAAAATAAGTTATTTTGAAGGTAGTATAAATGGAACAATTGCTTACCAACTTAAAGGAAATAATGGTTTTGGATACGATCCATTATTTATACCAAATGGCTATACAGCAACTTTTGCCGAATTAAGTTTAGAATTAAAAAACAGCTTAAGTCATAGAGCAATTGCAGTAACCAATTTTTTAAAAGTAGTGGTATAAATTAAAATTACTTATTCTGTAATTAAAACTCTGTCTTTGCCATTAAAAAATGGGGCTTGAACACTAATTACTTTCAAAGGCTTTTTTTCTTTTCTAATTACGCTATGCGTTGTACCTTTAGGTATAAAAACAACATCTCCTTTTTTTATAAAGTAAGTTTTATTATTTATTTTCATCTCGCCTACACCATCTAATACTATTACTTGTTCAGAATGGTGTAAATGTTTGTGAGGTTTAACTTCAGTATTAATAACAATACAAAAACTACTACTTAATGAATCGGAAGCTATTGGAAAAACGTAAACTTCTTTAGTAGATGTTGAACCAATTGTATCAGTATTAAGAATTGTTTGTGAGTTTAATTTTATAAATAAACTCACAAACAAAACCATTAAAAATACTTTCATTTTAGTTTTGCACTTTTTGAGGCACTACACTAGATTGTTGCGCCATAGTTGCTAATGCTTGTTGTAACATTGGCATTACACGTTTAACTTCTTGGTAATTTGGATTAATTTGCAAAGCACGTTCCCAACAGAATTTAGCTTGAGGAATACGGCCAACATTAAAAAATGCTCCTCCCATATTATACCAAGCCTCAGCATTATTAGGGTCTAATATTGTTCCCATGTTATAAAAATAAGCTGCACTATCCATTCTACCGCGATTAAAGGCTAAAGCTCCTCTGTTTTTTAAATCGTTTGAGTAAACTGTATAATAACTTCTTAAATAAGGGTTGTTTGGATAAAGGCGTTCAGCATTTTTCCAATAATATAAAGCTTCAAAATCTTTTTTCAATTTAAAATGCGCTAAACCTAAATTTAAGTATCCATTAACGTAGCGTGGGTGTAATTCAATAGCATGTTTTAAGAAATCAATACCTTTATAAAGTGCGGCTTCGCGTTTATTTTTTGTATTGTATTTTTTTAAATCATCATCTGTAATTTTTAATGTTCCATTGTAATCATTAAACGGTTTATTTTCTTGTCCTTGTAAGGCTACGCCGGTTACCTCTTTAGTATCGGCTAAATCAACCCAACGTGCGCCTGCATTTCCTAAAACTAATACGGAATGAGGCATAGTTTTTACATCTTTTAAAAATAAAGTAACATCGTTTTTCCAATCTAAACTACGCTCCCAACATTTAAAACCGTAACCGGTTCCAATAATTAAAACCAACAGCACTAGAATACCTCTTTTAACCGAGAAAGATAATGCTTTTAGCTTATCAAATCCTTTTAAAATAAAATAAGCCATTGCTATACAAAAACCAATATTTGAATGGAATATTAAACGTTCTCCCATTGTAGCTCCTACATCCATTAATACGTTACCAATTAATAATGCAAATAAAATATAAGTAATGATACAAAAACCAATAATGTGACGTTTAATTGCTAAATGTATTCCATAAAATAACATTCCTACATGTATTAAAAATGATAAAATAAAATCCCAATCTGTAAAATGACGATAATGAATGGTATTGTACGAATAATCTGAAGATAAAGGATGAGGGAATATTTGTAATATTAAATACTTCATTAAAACATAAGCTTTGGTACAAAAACGCTCTTGTTCATTCGCTAATAAATAGGGGTTATTTAAAATTTCAGTATCTGGCACACCTGGTTTTAACTTAACTGCAACTAAACGCATACCTAAATAAAATAACATAATAAAACCATACCAACTCATTAGGTTAATAAATTTATTTTCTTTCATTGTACGGTTAATACCAAGCATCATAATAACCACATATAAAAATGGGAATAACCAAAATGTTTTTGATTTTGCTGCTTCTGGGTTTGTGCTAGTATCAATTTTATATTTTAAAAACAACATTAATCCTGCACAAAAAACAAAACCGCCTATAATAACTAATACAGCAATTATATCTTTATCAAATTTAAACGTTTTAAGTTTTGTGTGTTTTTTATCAATATAGCCAAATGCTGCATACGTAGCCGCAATCCAAATAATTAAACTTGCAAAACGAGTAATAAATTTGCTTCCGTTTTCGCTTCCTAATAATGGGTTTACTATACCTTTATGGATAAATGCAACTGCAATACCTATATAAACAGCAGCAAATATTTTTTTCATAAATGTTGTATTCATGTAGTTATCGTAAATAGACTGGTTTTCATTAAATGTATATAACGCTAAAGGCACAAGTATTAATAACATAATTGCATACTCTTTAGATAACAAGGCTAATAAAAACATAACCGAGGCTAATACCAAGTCTAAAACTTTTTTAGTTTCGATGTATTTAAAAGAATATAAAAATGTAAGCGATACAAAAATAAGTGAAAAAATTTCGTCGCGTGATTTCACATTAGCAATAGCCTCGCTATGGATTGGGTGCATGGTAAATAATAATCCTGCTAAAAAAGCTAAATCTTGTTGGTTACGGAAGAAATAGCGTGCAAATACTAAATAAAGAAACACACAACCTAAGGCGTAAGTCCAGATATTATTAAAGTGACGCATTTTTGCTCCGTAAACTTGGCAATCAACCTCGTTGTGAATTCCGTCAACATTTAAATCTTCTTCGGTTTGATTTACAAAGTCTTTATTTAAGTCCCAGCAATTGTAACATTCATTGCCTTCGGCCATTCCGTTATTGTTTTTATCAACAAAATCGTTATACTCATAATTTTTTTCTGGTCTTCCGCAAGGTGAGGTATATGAAACCATTTCTTTATCAAGCAAACCATTTCCGTTTAAATCTTGCACTTGTTGATATAAACCAGTTCTGTAAGGGTTTATAAATTCTTGTTCTATAGCAAAACTAACAACAGAAAGTGGGCGGTAACGACCACCAGCTAATTGATCTGTAGCACACATTCTTCGGTAAAAACTTTCGTAAGCATCTTTTGTTAAAATACCTCCAATACCCGCTACACCTTTAATTACATGATCGTTTTGATGGATAATAATTCCATCATCTAAAGCGTACTCATTATCAATTGAACCTATATAAAAGCTAAATCCAACAATGGCAATAATTACCATTGCTATTTTTTGATTTAAAAACCCAAAATAGTTAAATTTTTCTGTGAGTTCAGGAAAATTTGGTTGTTTGGCTGCTTTAGTGTCTTGTGTCATACTATAAATCTTCTTTATTAAAAACTATGCAAAATACAAATTAAATACTTACGAAAAACGTCAATTTTTATAATTTTATTGCTTAAAATGTCCTAAAATTAGTTATTTTGTAAACTTAGTTAAACAACAATTCAACTTTTAAAAAATAATCGCTATTTACTATTGGGTTTAATGTTATTTATTGGCATTAACTGTTCTTATTTAATTAAACGAAAGCCCATAGAACTAATTGCAAACCAAACAACTGAACTATTACAAGAAATAAATGACGATTTAACCATTCAAAGTAATTTACTATTACAAACACCTCAAGATTTTATTTTTTCACCCAAACAAGAGTATTCGCTTTATCTGTTTAACCGTGATAGTTTAATTAAATGGTATGGAAACACTAATACTGGGGTTCATCTTGCACTACAAAACGAATCTAATTCTGGGTTAATTTTACTTAACGGAGGTTATTATTTGTTTAAAAAAATTAAACAAAACCAACAAACTGTAATTAGTTTAATATTACTAAAATCAAATTATTCAATTCAAAATAATTATGTAAAAAATGAATTTGTTAATTGGTTACAAATACCAAACGATTTAAATTTTGTTTTTGAATATAACACCCTAAATAACGTAAAATTTGATGATAAAGTTGTATTTTCATTAAAAGGTCCTGATTTATACTATTGTAGCATCACATTTATAAATAGTATTACAGTTTTATATTTATTAAGTTTTATTTTAATAGCATTTCAATTACTCTTCAATATAAATCGTGGCCATAAAAAGTATAACATAATTTTGTTTTTTGTAGTTTTATTAAGCTTTAAGCTTATTAATTATTTTGATATTTTATCTTATATAAAGCAAAGTAGTTTTTGTGATGTTAAATTATATAGCGACGCTAATAATATTTTTAATTATTATTTATTTGATGTTATAACAAATGCTTTTAGTTTATTATTAATAAGCGTATTATTTAGATTTGTTATTCATCAACTTAATTTTATTTTTAAATGTTTGTTTATACTGGTTCTGCTTTTAGTAAATGTATTAGAGTTAAATTATTTATTAAAAAGTTTAGTTACAAATTCAACTTTATCGTTTGATTTTCTTAATATTTTTTCTTTAAAAATAGAAGTTTTAATAGCATTACTCAGTATTACTTTAGTTGGTTTAAGCATTGTTTTTTTAATAAATATAATCAGTAAACTTATTTTAAACAGCAAAAACAAACAAAGCTATTTTCTTGTTTTAATACTTATATTAATTCCTATTATAACTATTTTAATTGTGCCACCTAATTATTGGCATCAATCTATATGGATTATTTTGCTTTTTATAGTTTCTATTAGTTTACATTTTTTTAAATATCAAAACACAATTATTAGTAATGGTATTTTACTTATCGTTTTAGGTTTAATTACTTCGGGGTATATTAATTTATACCTTAATAAGGGTAAAAATAAAGAACTAGAATTAATTGCTTACCAATTAAGCGAAAGACAAGATTTAAATTTACCAATTGAGTTAGGTTTAATAGAACCAAAAATTATAAAAGATGAAAAGTTAAACAATTTAATAAAAGTTTTACCATCTAGCGATAATGCTGTACAGCAATACATAAAACAGAATTTTTTTGGTGGTTATTTTAACAGGTACGATGTTGAACTAAGCATGTTTGATAAAGAGTGTACGCCTTTATTATCAGTTTCTCAAGGTATATTTACTAACGAAGGTTTTTTTGAAGATCAAATAAAATACCAAGCAGATAGTACTCAAACTGAAAATTTATTTTTTATTGAAAAATATAAGAAAAATGCAAGATACATAGCAAGATTGTTGTTAAATGATTATAAGCTTTACATATTACTTGAACCAAAACAATTTGAAGATTTAGGTAGTTTTCCTGATTTGTTTTTAGACCAATCGCAACAAAGAAATAACAAACAAAAGCAAATAAATTTTGCGATTTATCGTAACAAACAAAACACAAATAGATTAAGTGATTTTAATTATCCATTTGTGCAACCTGATTCAATTTCGTTAACAAAAAATAATTCAAATTATACACATTACTTTTTTTACCCTGAAGATTTAACATGTGTAGTTATTAGTGAAAAAAAGAAAGGGTGGACTTATTTCTTCACATATAATTCGTATGTGTTTATTTTTATTTCTGTTATTTGTTTTGGGTTATATGTAATATTTAATTTAATATTTAACAAACAATTTCTTCAACCATCTTTAACAAGAAGAATACAAAGTATAATAATTTTAGTTGTGCTTTTGGCTTTAGGCGCTGTAGGCGTTACTTCAACAAAATTAGTTGTAAATCAATTTGAAAATGAAAACATAAAACAACTTCAAGAAAAAGCAACTATAATTAATAATGAATTACAAAATATTTATAAGCCCGAAGAATTATTTACTGATGTACAAAAAGAATTAGTTAACTTAAAATTAAAAGAATACGCTCATTTATTTAATACAGATGTAACCCTATATAATGCAAATGGTATTATTTATAACACAAGCCAACCAAGACTTTATGAGTTAGGTTTAGCTTCTAATTTAATTAATTCGCTAGCAAACCAAACGTTACAAAAAAATCAAAATTCAGGTATATGTGTAAATGAAAAAGCTGGCTCATTAAATTATTTATCCTATTACATGTCTATTTATAACAACAACAAACAAATTATAGGTTTTTTAAACTTGCCGTATTTTTCAAAACAAAACGAATTAGAAAGTGAACTATCAGGAATAATTAGTACACTAATAAATGTTTATGTTATTTTATTTGTTATAAGTATATTATCTGGAATTATTTTAGCGGGATATATTACTCGCCCTTTACGCATTATACAACAACAAATTGCAAAATTAGCACTTGGTAAAAGTAACGAACAAATTATTTGGGAAAGTAACGATGAATTAGGTAAACTAGTTACAGAGTATAATAGTATGTTAATAAAATTAGAAGAAAGCGCCAATTTATTAGCACAAAGCGAAAGAGAAGATGCGTGGCGAGAAATGGCTAAACAAGTAGCACATGAAATAAAAAATCCATTAACTCCTATGAAACTAAATTTACAATATTTACAACATTTACTAAATGGAAATGAAGCAGATTTTAAAGACAGATTTATTAAAGCAAGCTCATCAATAATTGAACAAATAGATGCATTAGCAAACATTGCAACAGAGTTTAGTAATTTAGCAAAATTACCTTCAACTCAATTACAAAAAATAAATTTAATTGAAATTATAAATTCTTCTCTTCTACTCTTTCAACATGACAATATTATTAAATTTAATATTACCCATAATTCAATTATAATAAATGGCGATAAAGATCAGGCATTGCGTGTGTTTAATAATATTTTTAAAAATGCTAAACAAGCACTTTCCGATACTAAAAATCCTGAAATAATTGTGAATTTAATAGACGAAACTACAAAAACTGTAACTATTGAATTATTTAACAATGGCCCTCAAATTGATTTAGAAGTTAGTAAAAAACTATTTACGCCTAATTTTACAACTAAAACAACTGGTAGTGGACTAGGTTTAGCAATGGTAAACAGTTGCATGCAAAGTTTTGGCGGTAAAGTGTGGTTTCAAAATCAACCCAATGGTGTAAGTTTTTATTTATTATTTGTAAAAGCTTAATTAACTTTGTGAAAAAATTATGGATCGTGATTTTTTATTAGTTTTAATTTCAACTCCCATTTATGCAATAGTAATTGGAGCAGAGTTTTTTTATTCGCATATAAAAAACAAAGGGCTATATTCTACTAAAGGTTTATTGTCTAACATCTATTTAACAGCACTTAACATGGGTTTAGATTTATTAGTACGTGTTATTGTTTTTAATATTCTTACTTTTTTTTATCAATTTAAATTTTTCACATTAGCAGCTTTTCCGTTATTATATTGGGTTATTCTTATACTTTGCGAAGATTTTTTATATTATTGGTTACATAGGATTGACCATTACTGTAGATTTTTTTGGGCAGCACATGTAACTCACCATAGTAGCGAAGAATTTAATTTAACAGTTGGGTTTAGATCATCTGTATTTCAACCATTATACAGGTTTATCTACTTTATTCCATTAGCATTATTTGGTTTTGAAGCTATTGATATCGCATTTGCATACAGTGCTACACAAATTTTTGGAATATTAGTTCATACACAAACCATAAAAAAATTAGGTTGGTTAGAATATGTTTTTGTAACGCCATCACACCATAGAGTTCACCATGGAAGTAATATTCAATACTTAGATAAAAATATGGGGATGTTATTAATTATATGGGATAAAATTTTTGGAACTTTTCAAAAAGAGTTAGATGAGGAACCCGTAAAATATGGCTTAACCACAAATATAAACACATTTAATCCTTTAAAAATGGTATTTCATGAGTGGCAAAACATTTTTAAAGATTTAAAACAAAAGAATTGTAATTTTTTTCAAAAATTGGGTTATGTTTTTGGTCCGCCAGGCTGGAGCCATGATGGAAGTACAAAAACTAGTAAAGAATTACGAAACGAAATACTAAATAAAAATTAATTCGTTAAAATTTACATATACCTTCTAGCTTAACTAGTTTAATAATTAATAAAGCTTAATTAATTGTCCTAAAAATTCACATTTTTTCATTACCTTTATAGGCTAATTTTTTAAATTATGATTTCGGTTAATGCAGTAACAGTAAGCTTTGGTGGCACTAATTTATTTGACAATATCTCTTTTTTAATTAATCCTAAAGATAGAATAGGTTTAGCGGGTAAAAATGGTGCTGGCAAAAGTACAATGTTAAAATTATTAGCCGGAGAACAAAGTGCTACAAAAGGTGAAATTTCTGTGCCACGAGAATGTAAAATTGGCTACTTACCGCAAGATATGATTCACCAACATGGCAGAACGGTAATAGAAGAAACTGCAACTGCATTTGAAGAAATTCAAAAACTAGAAACAAAACTTAATGATATTAACCATCAATTAGAAACTAGAACTGATTATGAAAGTGAAAGTTATATGAAGTTAATAGAAGACCAAACTGAAATATATGCAAGGTTAGACGTAATTGGAGCAGGAAACAAAAATGAAGAAATTGAAAAAATATTAAAAGGTTTAGGTTTTGATCGAAAAGATTTTAATAGACAAACAGCCGAATTTAGTGGTGGCTGGAGAATGAGAATTGAACTAGCAAAGTTATTATTACAAAAACCAGATATTTTACTATTAGATGAACCAACTAACCATTTAGATATTGAAGCCATTTTTTGGCTTGAAGAATTCATGGAAACATTTCCAGGTGCTGTTGTTTTAATTAGTCATGATAAAACATTTTTAGATACTGTAACTACTCGTACAATTGAAATTGTAAACCAAAAAACATACGATTACAAAACAAATTACAGTAATTATTTAAAATTAAGAGCCGAAAGAATAGAACAACAAGAAAATGCCGCAAAAAATCAACAACGCATAATTAACCAATACGAAACTTTAATTGATAAAAATAGAGCCAAAGCAAGTAAAGCTGCATTTGCACAATCATTAATTAAAAAGTTAGATAAAATGGAAATTGTTGAAGTTGATGATGTTGATACAACAAGTATTCAATTTCATTTCCCCCCTCCGGCACATAGTGGTAAAATTGTTATAACCGCCGAAAATGCAGGAAAAACTTATGGCCCCAAACGTATTTTTAAAGATGCTAATTTTATTATTACCAAAGGCGAAAAAATTGGATTAGTAGGCAGAAATGGCGAAGGCAAAAGTACTATGATGAAAATGATTGCCAAAAAAGTTGACTTTGAAGGCACGTTACAACTTGGCCATAGTGTACTAATGGGCTATTTTGAACAAGACCAAGAAGAAAAGCTTGACCCTAAAAAAACTGTATTTGAAACTATAGATGAAGCTGCTGTTGGAGAAGTTAGAAAACAAGTAAGAGGCCTTTTAGGTTCGTTCTTATTTAGAGGAGATGACATAGACAAAAAAGTTCAAGTATTAAGCGGTGGTGAAAGAGGACGATTAGCGTTATGTAAATTACTGTTAGAACCCTATAATTTATTGCTGTTAGATGAACCAACAAACCACTTAGATATAAGAAGTAAAGATATTTTAAAACGCGCATTAATTGATTATGAAGGAACAGTTGTAATGGTTAGCCACGATCGTGATTTTATGAAAGGTATTTGCAACCGATTATTTGAATTTAGAGATGGAAATGTTAAAGAACATTTATGTGATATTGAAGAATTTATGCAAATAAGAAAAGTGGAACGTTTAAATGAATTAGATTTAGATAAAAAACAAGCAAAGGAAAATAAACCAACACCTACAAATACCGCCGATATAAATAAAGAAAAAGAAACAGAACAAAAGCAAATTAAAAATCAAATTAAAAAAGTAGAAGAATTAATTTCGAGTTTAGAAGCTGAAATTAAAAAAGCCGACGATCAATTAGCAAACCCTAATACGTACGAAAAACTTGTAAATAACTCCGATTTTTTTAATCAATACAATGAGTTAAAGAAAAAATTAGAAATTGAATTATCCAAATGGGAAGAATTAAATGATAAACTTTAATTAAACTCCGTTTATGCATTAAATATTAGTTTTTTAACCAAAAATAAATGTTAAGAAATTATATTTTACTAAAAAAATTAATAAATTAAACTTAATTTTGTTTAATGAGAGATATTGTTTGGACAGTTATCATTGTTTGGTTAATTTATAAGTTAATTACAATTTTTAAATCATCTGATAGTAATAAGCAAAAAGCATATTCAAACCAAACTAATTCTTCTACAACTCAAAATTCATACAAAAAAGCCCCAAATGCAAATGCCATAAAAAGAGGCGTTGATAAAGAAGGAGATTATGTTGACTTTGAAGAAATAAAATAACTGTGAGTGAAGAAGGCAAAATACATCAACAAAAAAAAATTCAAGAAATAAAATTGAATGCCTTACTTGAAGTTACAAAAGCCATAAATAACAACAAATCAACCTCTGAACTTTTAAACCTTTACCAAACTATTTTAGAAGAAAAATTAGGTGTTGGGAAATTAATTTTATTTATTCACGAAAATGGTTGGAATTGTTTATTAAAATATGGTATTGATAATAGTTTTAACTCAAATGACTTTGATAACGAATTACTCGAAATTAAAGAAATTGAAACAATTACTTTTTCAAAAGGAAAACTAAGTCTTAATTTTGAAATTGTAATTCCTGTTTATCATAAAACAATTCCTTTAGCTTATGTTTTATTAGGTGATGTAAACCAAGAAAAACTAGAACTTAGTGCTGCAATTAAACATTTACCCTTTATTCAAACGTTAACAAATATTATTGTTGTTGCAATTGAAAATAAAAAACTATACAAAGAAAGTATTTTACGCGCTCAAATAAACAAAGAGCTTGAACTTGCTAAAAATATGCAAGCTTTACTTTTTCCTGAAAATTTACCAAACAACGAAATATTACAAGTTTCAGCAAAATATTTGCCGCATTTACATGTAGGAGGAGATTATTATGACTTTTTGCAATTAAATAACCACGAATATATTTTTTGTATTGCAGATGTTAGTGGCAAAGGTGTAGCAGCGGCTTTATTAATGAGCAATGTACAAGCAACTTTACATAGTTTAATAAATTATACCCATAATTTAAAAGATATTGTTTTAGAAATAAACAAACGCGTTTTAAACAATGCTAAAAACGAAAAATTTTTATCACTTTTTATAGGTAAGTTAAACACTAAAAGTCAGCAGTTAACCTACATAAACGCTGGTCACAACCCTCCAATTTTATTTTACGAAAATAAATTTTTAGAATTAAATAAAGGAACAACTTTACTTGGGTTAACAGATAATTTACAAACGATTAATGTTGAAATTTTTAACTACACTTCAGAATTTACTTTATTATGTTATACCGACGGGTTAACAGACACACTAAATGCTACAAACGATTCTATTTCAATTGATCAAATTAAAGAAATTGTAAAAAATAATATAAAATCAAAGCCTGATTTTATAAACCAGGCTTTATTATTTTTTATTGAAGAATTTAAAGGAGAAATTGATTTCCCTGATGATATTGCCCTTTTAACCATTAAAATTAATGATTTAGGGTTTTAAAATTACTTAGGAACTCCTTTTTCGTTTACGGCCATTCTTGTTTTACGTTTTGTTGGGGTAGCTGTACCTTCGTTAGTATTAGAAGATGCTGCTGCCGGAGCATTAGAAACTTCACTTTTAGAATCTCCATTACTAGATTTTGATTCGCTTTCGTGTTTAGTACTTTTTGTTGTTGTAGTTCCTTGCTTTTTGGGAGCTTCTTGTTTTGGAGCTGTTGAATGATCTTGAGCAGATACTGTTAATTGTACTGCTAAAATTAATGAAGCTGTGTAAATAATTTTTTTCATAATAGTTAATTTGTAATGTAAAGATAAAACTATTTATTAATCAAACATATACTTTAACTATTTTTTAGGATTCTTGACATAAATCATTCTTATCTTTTCTCCGACTTGGGGTTGATAAGTTTCACTAAATCCATTCAAATCACGTATTTTTTGTTCACTTTGCTCATAAAATTCGGCAATTTCGGTTAAAGTTTCGTTTGGAGTTACTGTATGGTAAATTATGTTTAAAGAATCAGTTTGAGGCATAACTATAATCTCTTCATTTTCTAAAGGCACACCATCTTCTCCAATTAAATCTCTAATATATTCGCTATAATCTGTTTTTTTGTTAAGAGGTATTCTAATTTTATAGATTTTTTTATTAGAATTAGGTAATTCGTTTTTTAACAACCAAGGGTTAAATATTTTAAAAGTAGTAAAAGGGCAGTTTAACTTTTTAGCAAATGCTTTTAAATCATGTATTGTAGAATCAATTTCAATTGTTTTAAATTTATAGTTAGTATTATATTTAATTTTCTTTTTTTTAATTCCTAAATTTTGTGGCGATTCTATTAATGTTTTATAGGCAAGAATTTTATAGATAAATTTTTTAGTTTCTGCGTTTAAATTTAAATCGTAATAATTATTTACTTGCTGTTGTTTTATTGCATTTGATATTCCACCAATTCCTCTGTTATAAGCAGCTGCCGCTAATGTCCAATTATTAAATTCTTTATAAGCATCTTTAAAATGTAAACAAGCAGCTTCTGTTGATTTAATTACATCTAAACGCTCATCAACAAATTCATTAATTTCTAAATTATAGTTTTGAGCGGAATTTTCTACTAATTGCCAAAAGCCAGTTGCTCCCCTTGTAGATTTAACATTAGAAAGTTGACTTTCTACTATTGCAACATATTTTATATCCGAAGGTAAATTGTTTTTTATTAAAATAGGCTCAATAATGCCAAACCATCTTTTTACTTTTCCATAAATTATTTCAGAATTATTTTTCCATTTACTCGTGCTTTTTAAAGCTTCTTCTACTCTTTTTTTAATTTCTAAATTATCTTTTGGTATTGGTTCATTACAAAAATTTAAATTTTTAGGAATACTAATACCAAGTACTACTCCATTATTATTAATGTATGTAATTTCGTTAGAATTTGGGTTAAATAAAAATATTTTTAAATACACATAAAACAAAAAAACACCTATCAAAGTAATTAAAAAAAAGATTACCCTGTTAAATTTTAGAATTTTAGAAAATATACTCTTATTTGGATTCAGGTTTCTTTATAATTGTATTTAAATATAAAGATACAAAAACTAGCAAAACATAAGCTATAGAAAAGTAAAGCAAAGGAAGATTAAAATGAAAAATCAATTGGTAGGCAAACACACAAGCAATAGCAGTTATAAATAAATAAATAATAAAAATTCTTTTTTCGGTAATTCCTTTATAAAATAAATGATGTGTGGTATGGTCCTTTCCACCTACAAAAGGAGATTTGCCTTGTTTTAGTCTATTAATAATTACAGTTAGAGTATCTGTTATGGGAATACAAAAAACAAGTGCTATTAATAATCCATTAATAAAAATAGGATTTATACTGTTTAAATTAATTTCATTATTCCAAAACAAATTTATGCTTGTAATCCCTAAAAATAAACCTAAAAATTGGCTTCCGGTATCTCCCATAAACATTTTTGAAGGATGAAAATTAAATATTAAAAAACCAATTAGTGTAGCTAACATAGAAGTGTTTAATACACATAAAACAGAATTTGTTTGGCCAGATCTTACAGAAATAATTATTGCTAAACAACATACAACACAGGTTATTATTGTACTTATTCCATCCATATTATCTAACATGTTAATAGAATTCATTAATGCAACTATCCAAAAAATAGTTAATCCAATATTTAAAAAAACATTTTCAAATATTAAAATACCATTACCAGATAAAACTAAAATTAATCCGCATATAATTTGGGTAATTAATTTAATTAATGGTTGAGTATTAAAAGCGTCGTCTGCCAAACCCATAAGAAATGCGAGCGTTATAGAGATAAAAATACCTATAAGCTGAACATGTTTACTTATAATTTGAATTGGAGAAATAGAAATAAATACTAAAACCAATAAAAAAATAATAAAAAAGCTAATTCCTCCTAATGATGGTTTTATAGAAGAACTCCACCTAACTTGATTAATATCTTTGCCCCTAACACCAAGAGTTTGCGAAAATTTTAATAAAATAAAATTTATAATTGTCGAAAAAGCAAAACAACCTATAAATACTACTGTTAAATATATTGCAAAATTAGAAAGCACTAAAATAAACTAACATAATCTTTAAATTCTTTTCCTTTTAAATCTTTTTCTGATAAAATTGGGTTTTCAATTTTCCAGTCTATATTTAACTGTTTGTCATTCCAAATTATGCAATCTTCACTTGCTTTATCGTAAACATTTGTGCATTTGTAGGCAAAAATTGTTTCGTCTTTTAATGTTACAAAGCCATGTGCAAAACCTTCAGGAATATACATCATCGTTTTATTTTTTTCGTTTAACTCAATGCCAAACCAATTACCATACGTTTTGGAATTTTTTCTAATATCAACAGCAACATCATAAACTGCACCTTTAATTACCCTTACTAATTTACCTTGTGCATAAGGTTTGTTTTGAAAATGTAAGCCTCTTAAAACGCCTTTACTCGACAAGGATTGATTATCTTGAACAAAATTTAAGTTTAAGCCTATTTTTTCAAAAGCTGCTTTACTGTAACTTTCATAAAAATACCCTCTATCATCTGTAAAAACTTTAGGCTGAAGTACTACTAACTCTTGTAGAGGTGTTTTAATTAATTCCATTTTTTATTCTGTATAATATCCTGTTCCATAACCATAGCCATAACCGTAGCCATAATTATATCCATAATTTCTTTTATTAATTTCGGCATCATTTAACACTATAGATAATTTTGCGATTTTATTTTCATTTTTTAATTTATCTAATATATGAGCGAATTGTTTTTTAGAATATCCAGCTCTAAAAACATAAATTGGATAGTTAGCTTTTTGAATTGTTGTAATACCATCGGTAACAAGTCCTACTGGTGCATTATCAATAACTATATAATCATAATTTTTATGAAGTTCAGCTAATACTTCATTTAGTTTTTCCCCAAGTATTAACTCTGAAGGATTTGGGGGTGTTGACCCAGCAGTTATAAATTCTAGGTTTTCTAAAGTAGTTTTATGAATACATTCATTAATTGTACTCATATTAGTTAAAATAGTACTCATTCCAACATTATTTGTTACACCAAACCCTTTATGAACTTTAGGTTTTCGCATATCCAAATCTAACAAGATTACTTTTTTACCAGTAAAAGCAATAATACCAGCTATATTCAGCGCAATAAATGTTTTTCCTTCGCCACTAATTGATGATGTAACAGAAATTATTTTTTTACTTTCTGTATTATCAATAAAGTTTAAATTACTTCTTATTGCTCTAAAAGCTTCACTAATTATAGATTTTGGGTTTTTATCAACAACTAATTGCGATACAGGAATTTCTTTACTGTACTTAGGTACTATCCCCAACAAACTAACATCTGAATTTAGTGAACTTGTTATATCTTTTAAATTATAAACTTTATCATGTAAAATGTACCTAATAAAAACTAAACAAACTGATAAAAACAGTGATAAAATAAAACTAATAAGTATAGAGTTTTTCTTAATTGGTGAAATAATATTTCCTTGTTGTACTGCACGTTCTAATATTATGTTTTTAGTTACATAACCGGCTTTTGAAATTGAAAATTCAGTTTTCTTTTCTAACAATAATGTATAATATTTTTCGCTTATAGAATAAATTCTATTTAACCTTGATAGTTCAATTTCGTCTTCTGGTTTTTGATATATTTCTTCTTTAAACGCTGATGTTTTTTCTAAAAGGCTTTTATACTTAGTTCTATACTTTTGTTTTACAGCATCTAAACTTTGTAGTAATAGTTTTTTTTGATTTTCTAACTGATAATTAATTTGTTTAATAGATTCTGAATTAGTTGTTACTTTATACAACATATTTTCTTTTTCCATTAACAGTTTTTGAATACTTGTAACAGATTCTTTTATTAAATTTTCATATTCGGTTCCTGATATTAATGAAATAAGTTGATAACTATCAATACTTTTATTTGCAGCAATAATTTCTTGAATTTCTGTAATAATTTTTTCTTCAATTTCGATTTGCAACATTTGATCTTCTATGTTACTAAATCTAATTAATTTAGGATTTATAAGATTACTGTTTTCGTTAACTTTAAAGTTCTTCTCTTTTTTAAAGGTTTGAAGGTCTGTTTCTGTTTTTTTTAAATCATTATAAACAGTTGATAATTGATTATCAATAAATTCAATTATTTTCTTAGAACTTTCGCTTTTTCTTTCAACGTCGTAACTTAAAAATTCTTCGGCAATTGCATTTACAATTTCAGTTGTTTTTTTGGGGTTGTTATCTGTAAATCTTATTAAAATAGTTTTAGCAAGGTCATTTAACAATCTAACTTCTAATTTTTGCTGAACCATGTTTGTAACCTCATCTATATTATAAACTTGGAAATACAAGGCTTTACTTTCTTTTATACTTGCATAATTTTCAGAAAACGTGTATTCGTTATTCAAATACACATTTACATCAAACTCTGGTGTTTTAACCCATTCATTAATATTAAATTTTATTTTATTTCCGTTATTTATTAAGTAGCCACTTTTTAAATTATCAGAAAATTCTACTACTACTTTATCAAGAACTTTTGATTTATTTTTTAAATTAATTTTAATAAAAAAAGGAGATTGTGTGTAAAGTTCATTATTTTTAATTCTTCCTTCGGCAAAATAACTAACCTCTAAGCCCAGTTTTTGAACTATACGTTTTAAAAATATTTTAGATTTTATTTGTTCAACGGCTTCGGCAATAATATTTTGATTTTCGCTTACACCATTAATTTTAAGTAATTGGTTGGCTGTGTTTTGCTCATTAATTTGAATAATTGTTTTAGATTCGTAAATACGTTGGCTATACCTTAAATAAAAAAAACAACCTACAAATATTATTACAAAAAATGAAGCAATAATATATTTACTTTTATTAGTTAAAAATCCAATTAAGCCTATATCAATATTACTACTTAATTTATCATTAATAGCTTTAAATTGATTAATACTTTGGCCTGATGTAGTATTTTCAATCATTGTTTACTAAAATAATAAAACTGATAAATTAACAATACAGATGTAATTATAGTTACTAGTGGTCCTAACTCTGTACTTAAAGTTTTAAGAGGCCTGTATCTTGGTTCAACATAAATAATATCATTTGCTTGTACTATTGATTTACCTCCTTTTACTCCCTCTATTCTTGATAAATCAAACAAATACACCAATGGTTTTTTTGTTTGATTTGGGTTATCTCTAATTAATTTTACTTTATAAGCTTTACCATCTTCAGGAATACCAGCTGCTTGTGCTATGGCTTCCATTAATGTTGTATTGTTATTAGTTAAATTAATAACTCTTGCTGTTCCATTATTTCCTGGGAAAATAATTACGCGTTTGTTTGTTAGTTTTATCGTAACAAATGGGTTAACATATTGTTTTGAAAATTTTTCTTCTAATAATAATTCTGCTTCTCTTAAGGTTAATCCGGCTATTTTTACTTGCCCTATTAATGGCACTTTAATAAATCCATCGGATTGAACAATTGTTTCAATGAAAAAAGTTAAATTATTGTTTCCGCTTGATGCGCTTGATGATAAATTAATTAACATAAAACCATCATTTGTTAGTACTTTATATGCAATTGCATCATTTGGTGCTAATTTATAATCTAAAATTGCAACCGAATCAGCTAATTTATCATATTCGTAACTTTTAGGAGTTTTAAGCATTTGGTTAGACTTAAATACTTTGCAAGCACTAAATACAAAAATAAAAAGTGGTATAAAAAGAAGTTTTTTCATAGTTAATCAATACAAATATATAATTTTTAGCTGATTTTTGAATAATAATCCATCAATTAGACGAAGGGTATGCTATACGCGCATGGTAAATATTTAACAAACGTTTTTTAAATATTTTTTTAATTGTTGTAATGTCTTTAAATGTTACATCTGCATTAATTAATTGATTTTGTTTAATTTTATAATCAATAATGTTATCAACCAATTCGCTTATTGTTACAGCATCGTAATGTACTAAAGATCTTGATGCAGCTTCTACACCATCGGCAAGCATTAAAACGGCTGTTTCTTTACTAAATGGAATTGGCCCTTTGTATTTAAACTCAGGCGCATCAAAATTTTGATTGTTTGTTTGTTTTTGATACAACTGTAAAAAATACCCCACTGTGGTTGTTCCATGATGCGTTCTTATAAAATCTATTATCGACTCGGGCAAATTATGTTTTTTTGCCATTTCTATTCCATCAATAACATGATTAATAATAATTTTTGCGCTTTCTAAAGGCTGCATTTCAAGGTGTGGACTAAAAGAATTTCCAATATTTTCTATAAAAAAATGGGGGTTATTAAGCTTCCCTATATCATGATATAAAGCTCCTGTTCTTACTAATAAAGTGTTTCCGCCAATATAATAAATAGCTTCTTCGGCTAAATTAGCTACTTGTAAACTATGTTGAAACGTACCCGGAACATCTTGAGATAGTTGCCTTAACAAAGGTTGGCTTAAATCGCAAAGTTCTAACAATTTAAAATCAGAAATAAACCCAAATAATTTTTCGCATAATAAAATTATTGGATATGCCAATAAAATTAATACTGTACTAATTAAAAAAGGTAAATATGAACTTTTTAATAAAATAACTTCAGTATTACCAAAACCAAGGTTATACAAAATAAATAAAACCGAATATATTATTAAACTTATTACTGAAGCATTAATTAATTGTTGTCGTTTACGCATTTCGGCTACAACAAATAAAGTTGTTATACCAGTTAATAATTGTAATAAAACAAATTGTAATTTATCCGTAATAAAAAAACAACATACTAAAACACTAATTAATAGTGTAAACAATGCAGTTCTTCCATCAAAAAATACCCTAACCAAAATAGGAATAAGCATAAACGGAAACGAATAAACTAATAAACCATATTTGGTAATAAAAGCTAAAGCTAATACACATATAACCGGAATGATTAATAGAAAAATAACTTGTTGATTATTTCCAAAAATTGGTTTGCGAAAGTAATAAAGATAACCAATCAAAATCACTAAAATAAAAACAACTAACATTAGTTGTGAAGCAAACTTAATAAGTGAGTTAACCGATTTTTTTGATTGTTGGTGGATGTACCTATTAACTAAATATTTTGTGTTTTTTGTTAGTTTTTCGTTTTGCTTTATTAAGCATGTTCCTTTTCTATATACAAACTTATACAAAGAAATTGAATTTAATTTTTCTGTTAAAAAGTGTTGCGTTAATTCGTTATTTTTATAATAATTAATACTTAAAAAAGTAAGTAATAAATTTTTATTTTCAACTGAATTAATTTTGTTTGAAGCAAAATTTATTGCAGATTGAATTGTATAATAATTATTGTAAACCAATTGTTTTGCATAAACACCATCATAAAGCAATAATGGTTTTGTAAGGTCGGTAGGTTCTATACTTTCAATAATGCCGTTTTTATAAATTGAATCTAAAATTGGTTTTAATATACGATAAGCAGAATTATTATCAATTTTTAATTTCTCAAACGCATTAAGTTTTATTGTTAATTCATTTTTATTTTCTTGAAAATAAATTGGCGCTTGTGAAATTATTTCTGTTTTTTCATTTTCAATTTCTTTGTTAGTTTTTGATATTAATAAATCTTCATCTAAAATTAAATCCGGGTATGTCCAAATTGCCTCAAAATCGGTCAATTCATGATAATTTACAGTTTTTTTAGGTAAAAAAATTGCAATTACACATGAAAAAATAAAAAGTACAATTAATTTAAAAACAAAATTGTGCTTATTTCTTATAAAAGTTAAAACTGACATATTTTTTATAACTGCAAACTTTCTGCAAATACTCCAAACACACAAGGTTGTTTATTAAAATTAATTTTTGCATGTTTTTTCCACTCTGCAATAGTATTTGATTTTGTAAAACCATTGCTTGCTCCAATATTTAACCCTATAAATAAATTTGTAGTTGGATGTAATGTTTGCAAAAGGTTTTCAAAAACAGATTCATTTCTATAAGGTGTTTCAATAAAATAAATTGCAGCATTATTTTTTTTACTATTATTTTCTATCTCTTTTATTTTTTTAATTTTTTCATCTTTAGTTACTGGTAAATAACCTACAAACGAAAAATTTTGGCCATTAAAACCACTTGCCATTATACTCAGTAATATTGAACTTGGACCAACTAATGGAATAACCTCTATATTATTTTTATGAGCATATTTAATAACCTCACTGCCGGGGTCAGCAACACCTGGGCAACCTGCATCGCTTAATAAACCAATACTATTTTCATCGAATAGTGGCTTTAAACTATTTTTTAATTCAAGCCAGTTAGTGTGTTTATTTAGTTCAAACAACTGTGCAGTTTGAATATTATTATAATTGTATTTTTTTAAATGCGAACGTGCCTCTTTTGCATTTTCAACTATAAAATAATTAAGTTGCTGTACAATTGTAAAATTATATTCGGGTAAATGAATATTATTTTGAGTATCAATAATGTTTACAGGGATTAAATATAATTTCTTTTTACTCAAAAATCTAAATTAATTTTATGTAACAAATATCTACTAAATATTTAAATGTTACTTTTGCTATTAAATCAGCTATTAACAATTGAGTTTTAACAAAATATTAGTAATTCAAACTGCTTTTATTGGCGATGCAATATTAGCCACAGCACTTATTGAACAATTACACATCGCCTATCCTAATGCAAAAATATGTTTTTTAGTAAAAAAAGGAAACGAGTCGTTATTTACTAATCATCCCTTTTTAACAGAAGTTTTAGTATGGGATAAACATAAAAACAAAATTAAAAACCTATTTAAATTATTAATTAAAATAAGAAAACAACGATTTGATTTAGTTATTAATTGCCATAGATTTGCAAGCTCGGGTATTTTAGCAGGTTTTTCAAAATCAAAACATATTGCTGGTTTTAAAGAAAATCCTTTTTCATTTTTATTTAATTATACACAAAAGCATATAGTAACAACAGGAAAGCATGAGATTGAGCGTAATGCATCATTAATTAATGATTTTTGCAAAACGCCTATTAAAAATCCTGCGCTTTACCCTTCGCAAAATGATTATAACGTAGTTAAACCCTATAAAACAGAAAATTATTATTGTATTGCACCAACATCGGTTTGGTTTACAAAACAAGTTCCTGAATATAAATGGGTAGAGTTAATTCATAAACTAGAATCGAATTCAACTATTTATCTTTTAGGTGCCAAAACTGATTTTGATTTATGTGAAACTATAAAATTAAAATGCAAATCTGCTAACATTACCAATCTTGCTAGTAAGCTCACCCTTCTTCAATCAACCGCATTAATGCAAAATGCAAAAATGAATTTTGTTAATGACAGTGCCCCTTTACATTTGTGTAGTGCAGTTAATGCTAATGTTATAGCTTTTTTTCTTTCCACCTCTCCTCTTTTTGGTTTTACCCCATTATCTAAAAACCATAAAATTATAGAAGTTCAAAATTTAAGTTGCAAACCTTGTGGTTTACATGGTTTTAAAGCTTGTCCACATCAACATTTTAAATGTGGTAATGAACTTGAAATGAACCCTGTTTTGTAAATTTATTTTTGTTGTTTGTTTGATAAAACCTAACATTTTAGTATATTTGTTATTCTAAAACCTAAATTATGTCAACATATAATTTTGAAGAAATATTTGAAGCTAAATTAGCTAAAAATGAAATGATTGAACCTAAAGATTGGATGCCCGAAAATTATCGTAAACATTTAATTAGGCAAATTTCTCAACATGCGCATAGCGAAATAGTTGGTATGTTACCCGAAGGTAATTGGATAACACGCGCCCCAAGTTTAAGAAGTAAAATAGTTTTATTGGCCAAAGTACAAGATGAAGGAGGCCATGGATTATATTTATACACTGCAGCCGAAAGTTTAGGAATTAGTAGAGATGAAATGTTAGATGCTCTTCACACCTCTAAAGCAAAATACAGCTCAATATTTAATTACCCAACATTAACATGGGCTGATGTAGCTGCTATTGGATGGTTAGTTGATGGCGCAGCTATTATGAATCAAGTAATGTTGCAACGTACCAGTTATGGGCCTTATAGTCGCGCTATGATTAGAATTTGTAAAGAAGAAAGTTTTCATCAACGCCAAGGCTATGAAGCAATGACAAGATTAGCTTTTGGAACGGCTAAACAAAAAGAAATGGCTCAAGATGCATTAAATCGTTTTTGGTTTCCTACTTTAATGATGTTTGGTCCACCAGACAAAGAAAGCCCTAATAGCGATAATGCTGTTAAATGGCGCATTAAACGTGAAACAAACGACGAATTACGTCAACGTTTTGTAAATCAAACAATACCTCAAATTGAGTACTTGGGTTTGCAATTACCAGATTCTAAAATAATTTGGAATGAAGCTAAAAATGGTTACGATTACAGCGAACCTAATTGGGTTGAATTTAAAAACGTAATTAATGGCAATGGCCCTTGTAACAAGGAGCGTTTACAAGCAAGAGTAAATGCGCATAAAAATGGTGAGTGGGTAAGAGCTGCAGCAAGTGCCTATGCAAAAAAGTTAGAAGAAAATTCTGTTGCCGCTTAAATATTAATAATTAAAAAATAAATAAAATGTCAGATTCTCAAGGCCCAATGTGGGAAGTATTCGTTCAAAAAAAATCAGGTCAACCTTTTGTACATTGCGGTAATTTACATGCTTTTGATAAAGAAATGGCTTTGCAAAATGCAAGAGATTTATATACACGAAGGATGGAAGGAATTGCCATTTGGGTGGTTAAATCTGAACATATTGTTGCAAGTAGTCCTGATGACCAAGGTTCATTTTTTGAACCAGCAAATGATAAAATATTTCGTCACCCTACTTTTTATCAAGTACCTGATGCAATTAAACACATGTAATTATGAATTATCAATTTAAATACATTTTAAGATTAGCCGATAATTCGTTAATTAATGCGCAACGGTTAACCGAATGGACCGGCCACGGCCCTTTTTTAGAAGAAGATTTAGCCCTTACCAATATGGCTTTGGATATTTTAGGAAGAAGTAAATTATTATTAGAACATGCCGCTAAACTAGAAGGTAAAGGTAATACCGACGACACATTGGCTTTTCATCGCACAGAAAGAGAGTTTTTAAACACAAAATTAGTTGAACAACCTAATGACGATTATGCTTTTACAATTATTAAACAAGTTTTAATTGATAGTTTTGATTTACAGTTATATCAAGCTTTAACCACAAGTAAAGACGAAGTTTTAGCTGGCATTGCAGCAAAAAGCATAAAAGAAATTACTTACCATTATAGGCATACAAGCCACTGGGTTAAACGCTTTGGCTTAGGCACAGAAGAAAGTAACCAAAGGGCACAAAATGCAATTAATGAATTATGGCGTTTTACAGGCGAATTATTTGAAGTAGATGAAACAGAAAATTGGGTAATAGACCAAAATATTGGAGTAAACCCCAATAACTTTTACCAAAATTGGAAACAAACAATTACACAATTATTTAATTCGGCAAATCTTAATATCCCTGAAAATACATTTATGCAAACAGGAGGCAAAAACGGTATTCATACCGAACATTTAGGTTATATTTTAGCAGAAATGCAAAGCCTACCGCGTACACATGAAGGAGCAAGCTGGTAAAACAAATTAAACATGAAAATTGCAATCAAATTAATTGTATTAACCATTTTAGTAATTACTGTTTTAAGTGTTTATTTTGAGTATGTAGTTAACCGCCCGTTAAATTTTTACTTACAAACTGCACTATCAATACTTGTAATAATTGGAACTTTATTTTATATCGTTTATTTAATAAAAAATTTAATTAAAATTCTTAATCCTAATCCATGATTTCATTTTATATATTTTTATTTGCACTTGTTTTTGCTGTTGGAATGCTTTTTTCAACCAGAAAAAATTATAATTTAAAAATTGAATTTTTTAAATGGTTTACAAAACCATTATTAATTGTACTTATTGGCGGATTAATTGCAATTGTAAATCCTTTTTCGCTAGAAAGAGTTGATGCAGGGCACGTAGGGTTAAAAGTGAATTTAACAGGTAACGAAAGAGGCGTTTCTGACTACACATACAAAACTGGTTGGGTTGTTTTTAATAATTGGACAGAAAAATTATATGAATTTCCAACCTTTCAGCAACACATTGATTACAATGCACAAGTTGTAATTACAAAAGGTGGATTTAGTGCAGAAATAAAACCATCTTTTAATTATGCTTTAGTGCCAAATGCTGTTGGCGATATGTTTCAAAATTTAAGATTAACAATTAAAGAAGTAGAACAAGGTTGGTTAAAAACAGCCATTGTAGGCTCTGTTAATGATGTAGCAAACAAATGGGCAGTTGATAGTATTTTTAATTATCGTGAATTATTTGAGTCATCGATTATAACAGAGTGTAATAAACGAATTTCAAAATGGTTTACTGTAAGCCAATTAAGAACTAACATTACTCCTCCTCCTGCTTTACAAAGTGCTATAGAAGCTAAAACAAAAGCTTTACAAGAAGTTCAAGTTGCCGAAAATCAAAAACAAGTTGCCATTGCAGATGCTTTACGCAAAATAGCCATTGCACGTGGAGATTCTGCTCAAACAGTAATTGAAGCATCAGGTGAAGCTGAAGCCATTCGTAGAAAGCAATTAACATTAAGCAATTTGTATATTGAGTATTTAAAAATCCAAAAATGGAATGGTCAAAATCCAACTACAGTATTAGGAAATAATGCCTCTACTATGGTTAATGTTAAGTAATAAAATTTTACTGAACTAAAACCACGCCCCATTTTTCTCTATAGGCTTCGCAGTAATAGGCAACTCTATGAATAATATTTAAAATTTGTTCTTCTTTGTAAAAAGAAGTCATTTCAATGGTTTCTTTTATCAAAATGTCATTACCAGAAATTGCAAAACAAGATTGTACTAAACCATGGTTTTCTTCAAGTAACATTTTCAATACTTCGCTTCGGGTAATATCATTTATTTTATTAACAGAGCATAAGGCTTGAAAAAAAACTCTGTCGTGTTGTAACCAAATATCTATTAAAACTTCAGTTTTTTTATCTTTAGTTATATTATATTGCCCATCTGCAACCTTAGCACTTTTGGGTTCAATTCCTAAATTTTGTAATGCGTTTTCTACAATTTGTGTAACCTGTTGTAACATATTTTAATTTGTAATTTGATTTAATTTTTCGGTTAAAAAAGTTGCCATTTTATTTGTATAATAGGTTTGTTTATATTGGCCTATCCATTGAATACCTTTTATACTGTTTGTTATAAAAACTTCATCAGCATTACACAAAATATAATCAGTTAATCTATTTTCAAATACTAAAATTTTGTTTAAAGTGGCAAGTGTAATAATTTGTTTTCGCATTATTCCATCAACACAACCTTCAGTTAAAGGTGGTGTATATAAAGTGCCATTTTTAACAGCAAAAACATTACTGCTAATACATTCGCAAATATTTCCTGCGTCATTTATTATAAAACACTCGTCTAATTTCATACTTTGTTTAGCAACACCGGCTAAAACATAAAGTAATGCGCTACCATGTTTAATATTAGACAATTTATTAATTGGTTTTTTTATATCCCCATAAATATCTACCCATAAACCTTTTGAATTTAATTGATAGTGATGCTCTAACTGTTCAGATTCTATTAAAAAACTAATATCGTTTGTATCAGGTGAATATAATCCTCCTTCGTTTCTAAAAATTGTAATTCTTATTTTTGCATTAGGCGCATGGCTATTTTTTTTTAATAATTGTATAATTAAAGACTGTATGTTTTCAACATTAAACTCTGCAGGAACATTCATCCGAAGCGCTGTCATGCCTAATTTTAAACGCGTAACATGGTCTTTTAAAAACATTATTTTATTGGCACAAATTCTAATAGACTCAAATATAGAATCGCCATATTTAAAAGCTCTATTATTAAATGCTAAAAAGGGCTCATAAACACTTATTACATGACCGTTAAATATACAATTTTGATTTTTCAAAAATACTTCAACAATAAAAGTAAATGTTTTTATTTAAGTTTAAAAAGTTTTTAGCGTTAAAAGTTTATAACTCCTAAAAAACTAATTGCAAAAAACAATTACATATACTAACTTTGGTATTCACTTAAAATTTAACAACTATGTTTAATCAGTCAGAATTTGAAAAATACGCAATCAAACATCGCGGAATAAATAGTTTAACTTACGCTAGTTACACCTCACACATACAATCTAGTTTAACACCATATATTTTAGAGGAGCGCCAATTAAACGTTTCTCAAATGGATGTATTTAGCCGTTTAATGATGGATAGAATTATCTTTTTAGGAACAGGTATTAACGATCAAGTAGCAAACATAGTTCAAGCACAGTTACTTTTTTTAGAAAGTGTAGATGCTAAAAAAGATATTCAAATATACATTAACTCTCCAGGAGGGAGTGTTTACGCTGGTTTAGGAATTTATGATACAATGCAAATTGTAAAACCAGATGTAGCAACAATTTGTACTGGAATGGCAGCTAGTATGGGTGCTGTTTTGCAATGTGCCGGTGCAAAAGGTAAACGTACCGCTTTAAAACATGCTAGAGTTATGATTCATCAACCATTAGGCGGAGCAGAAGGTCAGGCTAGTGATATAGAAATTACAGCTCGCGAAATACAAAAACTTAAAAAAGAACTTTATGAAATAATTGCCACACACAGTGGGCAACCGTTTGATAAAGTATGGGCAGATAGCGATAGAGAATATTGGATGATTGCTCAAGAAGCTAAAGAATACGGAATGATTGATGAAGTTTTAGAACGAAAACCATAATTTTTTAATTTCATAAAAAATGGTAAAAGGAGCTAACACTCCTTTTTCTTTTTACACTAATTTATTTTTTTGGTATATTTATTGTTTATTAATAAGGTAAATAGTACACAAATTATGAAAAAAATAGCTTTAACATTATTAATAGCTTCTTCAATAAGTGTTTTTGGGCAAGCTAAAAAAGGGAAAGAACCAAAAATGGCGAGTACAATGGTGCCAGGTTATTACGTTAACCAAAAAGGCGATACCGTAAAAGGAACTATTGCCATAGATTCTGAAGATGAAACAGCAATTTATAAAGGTTTTAGTATAAAAATTGGCAATGGCAAACCTACAGCAATTACTACTAAAAAAGCTAAAGCTTATGGTTTTGATGGTAGAGACTTTACAGTGTTACCTTTTGATGATTCAGAAGTATATATTGAGTACTTAACAAAAGGTAGGTTAAATTTTTGCGAATACCGTTTTATGGGTAAAATTAACGGCGAACCAGGTATAGAAAGTGTGTTTTTTATTCAAGATACACAAGCCGACCCTAAATTTGCTGATTTAAAAACATTTAAACAATTTAAAACAATGTTTTATAAAAAAGAAGTAAAAGATTATTTTAAAGATCAACCTCAAATTTGGAGTGATTTTGATAAGTTTACTTTTGATAAAACTAAGTTTGCAGCTTCAGTTAAAGAATTTAATAAGTTTTACGAAACCGCTGCAGAATAATAAGGTTTAATGCTTTTTATTTTTAAAATCTCCGATTTATTGGAGATTTTTTATTTTTAAGCAATTTTTTTAGATTTGCCCTTTAGTTTTGCAGTTTGATTACACCTATATTTACCTTTTTGGTTTAAAAATTTTTGAACCAATAACTATACTTACTAATTTTTTAATTGGCTTTGTGTGTTTGTATTGTTTTTTACAAATTATTAAAACAAAAACTTCAATTGCTTTTTATTGGAGTATGTTTTTTTTATTAATTGGAATTAGTAGTACAATTGGAAGTATTGGTCATGGTACTCACCATCAATTTGGCATATCATTTTTTAACGTAGTTTTATTTTTAATGAATGCTGTTTCTTTAATTGCGATTTATTATTGTTTTAAAGCTGCTTATTCTTTAACAACAACACTTAAATCAAATAATAAATTAAATTATTTTGTAATAGGTTGGATAACCATTTTACTTTTATTAAGTATTTGGTTAAATAATTTTTTGCTTATTAAAATACATGCCGGTATTGTACTTACATATTCGTTAATTATGCATTTAAAATCTCACAAAAAACAAGAACTTGGCAGTAACTGGATTGCAATAGGGATTTTAGTTTCATTTTTATCAATTGTAACACATAGTGTTAAATTAAGTTTAAGTGATTGGTTTAACCATAAAGATATCTCGCATATAATAATGGCTTTATCCTTAATAATAATTTATAAAGGGGTAAATTTAAAAGTTATTACTGGTAATTCTGAGCAAGCTACTAATTCTATTGTATCTTCTGTTACTGGTTAAATTTTACACTAAATAATTAAGTTATTTAATTACAGTAATCTCACCAATAAATTCATGAGGTTTTTTATAAATGTCTATTAAATTAATTTTATAGGTATAAACACCATCAATTACTTTTTCTTTATTATTTAAAACTGATCCGTCCCATCCATTTAAATAATCTTGTGTATTAAATATTTTTTTACCCCAACAATTATATATTTCCATATTAAAAGAATTACTATCCCACCCTACACCATAAGGTACAAAAAAGTCGTTTAATCCATCACTGTTAGGAGTAAAAGTATTTGGGCAATAAAAGGTAAATAAATTAGTTATAATATCATTTATTATAATTTGTTTTGAAATGGATTCAATACAATTATCATCATTTGTTACAGTTAAATGAACGTTATAAATCCCTGGAAATTTATATGTATAAACAGGGTTTTTTAATGTTGAACCAGAATTAAATTCTCCAAAATCCCAAATCCAATTTATTGCACCATTAGAATTGTCTGTAAATTTTATTGTTGAACTATCAATAGTTGTTTCATTTGTAGATGCTATAAAATTGGCGGTTAGTACATTTTTAGAAACATATACCATCACTGTTTTTTGAGAAACACAATTGTTTGATGAAAGACTAGTTACTGTATAAATTGTACTTGTTGATGGTGTTGCAATTGGATTGGAAATTAAAGAATTATTTAAACCTATTGAAGGTTGCCATGAATAACTATTTGCTCCTTTTGCGTTCAAAATCACACTTTCTCCATTACATAAAGTAATATTTCCATTTGTAACAGATAAGGAATCATTTTCTGGAATATAAGCAATGGTTGTAAAACTACTACAAATCCCTGGCAAATTTACATAACATGTGTATGACCCAGGTGTTAAATTATAAATAGCATCATTATGTTCATTGCCTGGTAACCATGTATAAGTAGGTGTTCCTGAATAGTTTGAAATATTAATTTTTGCGCTCCCTTTTGAAGTACAAGAAAATAAAGTTTGTGTATTTACAATTGGTAAATTTGAACACCCAAGTGAATTCCCTTGAATGAATAAACCAGAATCGTAAAGACCATTTCCTCCATCAGCAATAGCTATTTTCATATGTTACGTTGAACAAGGAATTAATCCAACTTTAGATGTGATGGGTTTAGTATACCCATTATAAGCTATTTGATTATTAGGATTTACATAATTATCTACATAATACTCGCTATGGCCAGCATTTGAATTTATTGGCCAACCTTCATTAACACTATCTATTGAAACGGGTGTAAATCCATTTGGTAAAGTTGCTATATTTTTGGAATTATAAATGCCTCCACCAGGTTTAGGACCAGATAAAAAAACACCAAACAAATCATTATATTTTAAATGCAAATATTTAGGATACTCTTCCGAGCCAAAAACATATTTTATTTTAACCGTATCGCAAATAGGAATAAAATCAAAATTTAAAATACAAACATCATAAATAGCTTTAGGATTAATAGCTGTAATATCTGGGTCAGAAAAATTATTTTGATTTGAATTACTACACAAATAAGTACCTGAATATGCAGCATACGGCGCATAACCTGTAGTTAAGATTATTCCATTGTTAATTCCTAAATAATTACCTGAATATGAAAAAAAACCAGCCGCATTTCCGCCACAATTTAAAGTTGCATTACTAATTGTTACACCATTTCCTAAAATATTTTGAGCAAGTAAAGAGGCATTACTATTTACAGTTACATTTAGTTGGCCTAAAACAAAATTATTACTTAACATTAAAAGAAAAAAAAATAAGAAAAAATTATTTTTACTGAATTTTATTTTTTTTAAAGTCATTTAAGTTTAATAAACTATATTACAAATTTAGGTATTTTTACCCTATAATTTTAATGTTTTAAGAAAGTTAACAATCTCAAAAGTGGCCTTAGTATCCGCTAAACAGTAATCAATTAACTCTTGTTTAACTATTTCTGCTTCAATTAAATTTTCCATTTTTCTGTAACTTTCATATAAAGTCATTGCTTGTAAGCCTGAGTTTATGGTATTGTAGAAATTTTTATTTAATAGTATTGATGAAATAGCTTTTAAATTAAAATTATTCCCAAATCTATAATCGTAATAAGTTAAGTTTAAAAACAGGTCATAAACATCTACTATTTTGTGTTTTAACTCATTTAATTCAATTTCCATATTAGGGAAAATTTCAATAAATTTATTTATAACCGAAATTTCCATAGTTGCATCATACACTAAAATTGATTTATATTTTTTTGTATAACAAATTAGTGCATTAAGTAACTCTTTTCTTTCATCGGAATTGTGATTTGTATAAAAATAATTTTCCGAAACTTTATCATAAACACAAAACAAAAAAGGTATTTGTTCAAATGGTTTTGTGTTAATAATATCAGGAATTGATGTGCTTAAAACTTCAATATCCAAAGCGCAAGATAATGAGTTTATATTGTTTAAAAATTGCTTAAGTTTTAAATGATCTATATAAACACTTTTATTTGTTATAGATTCTTTAATGATAGATGCATTATGAGGTAAACTAATTTCTATAGGCAAATCTTCTACCTTTTGATAACCCGCATTATAATATTCAATTGCTTGTTTTTTAGAAATAAAAGGTAAGTTAAAAATTGAATTGATTTCTACTTTTCCTTTCCAACAGGTTTGGTAAAAATCACAAAAATAGGGTTTAAAACAATGCTCCCCTACCTCAACATTAGGTATATTATTGTTTTCTAATGTAAGAACTGCTTGACTTACTTTAACATCAAAATAATTAAGGTTTTTTTCTGCTTCTTGCTTTATACTTCGCTTTTTAAATAATTGTTTTACATCAATTTGACCATTAAAAACATAATTATTGTTTACTGTAACCAAAAAAAAATCGGTTAACGGAATGTTATTTTTTAAAACATAATATTGTAAACAAGCATCTTTTAAAAAAACTTCGTTTATTTTAACTGCATTTTTAACTTCATAAGCATAATAATTATTTTCAATTAAAACTAATACATCAACCATTACTAATATGCCATTAAATGTAAAAGTAGCTTCATAAATAACCGGATATTTTTCTAGTATTAATCGGTTTGTTTTTTCAATTGTTTCAAGGGTATTTTTACTGTTTTTACTTACATCTATCCCATCAGGAAAAAGTTGTTGAGCTAAGATTCCAATTTGATGTCCTCTGTTAAAAGTTAATTGTTTATCTAACTCAACCTTATCTTTTAAATAAGGATGCTTTTTATATAAATAAAAGGCTTTTGTACACTGTTCAAATTTTAAATATGCTGTTTTACTAATCAATTCTTTGCAAGATAGATAATTTTTCTTTTAACAAATACTAACACTTTTGTTAGAAACTAAATTTAGCATAAATAGTAAAAAAGTTAATTTAGATAAAGTATTCCAAAACTATATGTTAAAACAAAATTTAAAATGGATGGCCATAGGCATGGCTGTTTGCGCATCAAGTATTTTTATTTACAACAAAGTTAGTAACTATACTAAATTAAATAGTAGTAACTATGCCAATGAACAACTCCATCAAATAAACCCAGAGTTTGCAAATTACATTAGTGCTTTTACTACAGGCTACATTTCTTCAAGTTCATCTATAAAAATTAAATTAAGTAACGAATTAAATACCTCAACCGAATTAAACACTGCAATTAATGAAAAATTAATTAGCTTTTCGCCAGAAATTGAAGGTACACTTTTTTGGAAAGATGCACAAAATCTTGAATTTAAACCAAATAAAAGATTAACTCCTGGTCAAAAATATAAAGTTACATTTCATTTAAACAAATTAATAGAAGTAAAAAAAGAATTAAAAGAGTTTAACTTTTCATTTGAAGTAATTCAACAATCTGTACAATTTAATCCAAACGAATTAAGATCATACAACTCAAATGATTTTAATTATTATAGTTTAAGTGGTAGTATTGGAAGTGCAGACTATATGTCTTCTAATGAAATTGAAAAAACACTATCTGCAATAATAGATAATAAAAATTTAAACATTAAATGGATTCATAACGAAAAAGGAACCAATCATCAATTTTTAATTGATAGTATCGAAAGACATTCTTCATCAGAAAGAAATTTAATTTTAAACTGTGATGCTAATAGCTTAAATATAAATTATAAAAGCACAAAAAAATATAAAATTCCTCAAAAAAATACTTTTGAGTTACTTAGTGTTTCTACAGGTAACGATGATGAACAATATATAGATTGTGTTTTTTCTAACCCAATTAACGAATCCCAAAGTTTACAAGGTTTAATAGATTTAAGTACTAATAAAGATGTAAAATATATTGTTGCCAACAATCATGTTTTAATTTATCCAACACTTACTGAAAATATTACACAACTATTAACTATTAACCAAGGTATAAAAGACACCAAGGGTCAGGATATTTTAAAAAAATCCGAACACAGTATTGTTTTTAAAGAAATTAAACCTAGTGTTAGATTTGTTGGAAATGGAACTATTTTACCTTCAACAAACAGTTTAACAATTCCTTTTGAAACTGTAAATTTAAAAGCTGTTGATGTTAAAATTATTAGAATTTATGAAAACAATATTCTTCAATTTTTACAAAGTAACGATTTAAATGGCGGAAATCAATTAGCCCAAGTGGGTAAAAAAATAATTGAAAAAAGAATTAATTTAGGAATATCAAACCCTGATAAACTCTCAACTTGGCAAAAATCAGCAATGGATATAAGCTCATTAATTAACCCCGAACCAGGAGCAATTTTTAGGGTTAATATTAGTTTTAAAAAAGCCTATGCTAACTATCCATGTTTAGGCGAATCTTCAAATTTTGAAATGGAAGAAATTAACGCTAATAGTGAGTCAGATTTAGAAGAAGATTATTTTGGTTACTATTACGATGAATACGAATATGATTACTACTCTGAAGAAGGAGATGGTAGTGGTTGGGAAGATAGGGATAACCCTTGTAAAGATTATTATTATAAACAATACGATAGAAAAGTTTCAAAAAACATATTAGCAAGCGATTTAGGGGTTACGTTTAAAAAAGGTAATGATGGCTCTTATTTGGTTGTAACCACTGATATTGTTACTGCTAATCCGTTAAGCAAAGTAAAAATTGAATTATATGATTACAAAAAACAATTAATTATAAGAAACGAAACTAATAAAGACGGTCAACTTATAATATAACCAAAAAATAAACCTTACTTTTTAGTTGCAAAAAAAGATAAACATAGGGCTTACCTAAGGTTAGATGAAGGTTCTGTGCTCCCTTTAAGCATGTATGATGTAAGTGGAGATCAAATTAAAAAAGGAATTAAAGGTTTTATTTATGGAGAAAGAGGAGTTTGGCGTCCGGGCGATAGTTTATTTTTAAATTTTATTCTTGAAGATAAAACAAATACTTTACCTGAAAATCATCCTGTTATATTTTCATTAACAGACCCTCAAGGGCAATTGGTTAAACGATTAGTTAGCAATAAAGGGGTTAATGGTTTTTATAATTTTACTTGCTCAACAGATAAAAACTCACCTACAGGATTTTGGAATGCAGAAGTAAAAGTTGGCGCTGTAAAATTTAATAAATTAATAAGGATTGAAACTATAATGCCTAATCGCTTAAAAATTGAACTCCACGCCGGCGATGATAAATTATTAGTTAATACTAATAACCAAAATGTAAGTTTACATTCTAATTGGTTAACTGGTGCTAAAGCAAAAAATTTAGCTGCTAATATCAATGTTGTACTCTCTAACAACCAAACAATTTTTGAAAAATTTAATAATTATAATTTTAACGATATAACAAATAGGTTTGAATCTCAAAACATAACCCTTTTTGATGGTAAGCTAGATGAAAACGGTGATGCTTCTATCCCCTTAAAATTAGATGTAAGTAATGCCCCTGGATTATTAAAAGCAAATTTTACAACACGTGTTTTTGAACCCGGTGGCACTTTCAGTATAGATAGATTTAGTATTGACTACTCTCCTTTTACAAATTATGTAGGCATTAAACTTCCTTCTGGCGAAAACAAAAGTGGCATTTTATATACCGGTAAATCTCATCAAATAAGTATTGCAACTGTAAATTATTTAGGTAAAGCCACAAATAGGAATAATATAAAATTTGAATTATATAAACTAAACTGGCATTGGTGGTGGGATCAGTACAATGATGATGTTGCCAATTTTATTTCAGACGAGTATCATAAACCTATTCTTACTGAATTAATTAATACTTCAAATGGAATAGGAAAAGTAAATGTAAATATTAAAGAAAATGATTGGGGAAGGTATTTAATTAGAGTGATTGATACAGAAAGTGGCCATAGCTGCAGCCAAATTGTATATTTCGATTGGAGTAATTGGATGGAACGAGATGGTGGCGATAATAAAATTGTAAATAACTTACTTCATTTCACAACCGATAAAATTAACTATAAAACTAACGAAGAAGCAATAATTAATATCCCTACTCCTCAAAATAGTAGAGCATTAATTACGGTTGAAAATGGAAGTAAAGTTTTGCAAGCACATTGGTTAGAAACAGAAAAAGGTAATACTCAATTTAAACTTAAAATTACCGAAGAAATGGCTCCAAATGTTTACATACACGTAAGTTTAATTCAACAACATAACCGAATAAACGATTTGCCTATTCGTTTATATGGTGTTGTGCCAATTAATATTGATAACCCAGAAACTCATTTAAAACCAATTATTAAAATGCCTGAAGTTTTAATGCCTGAAAAAAATGTAAGCCTACAAATTTCAGAAAGTAATAATAAAGAAATGGCTTTTACAATTGCAGTTGTAGATGAAGGGTTGTTAGATATAACACGTTTTAAAACACCAAATCCACATAATGTATTTTATGCGAAAGAGGCTTTGGGTGTAAAAACATGGGATATATTTGATAATGTAATTGGAGCTTTTGGTGCAGAATTAGAAAGAATTTTAAGTATTGGTGGCGATGGTAGTGAAATGGAAAATGATGGTGCAAAAGCCAATCGTTTTAAACCAATGGTACGTTTTTTTGGTCCGTATTATTTAAAAAAAGGTGAAAACAAAACCATAAATTTTAACATGCCTTTATATGTAGGTTCTGTGAGAACTATGGTAATTGCAGGTAACAAAGGTGCTTATGGCTTTACCGAAAAAACAACTCCAGTTAAAGCTCCAGTAATGATTTTAGGAAATTTACCTCGTGTATTAAGTGTAACAGAAGAAATTAAATTTCCAATTAGCGTGTTTGGTGGCAATAAACCAATTGGTAAAACCGAAATAAAAATTGAAAGTAATGATTTAGTTCAGGTAGTAGGCCCTAATTTAAAATCTATTCAACTAGGTAAAGATGATGAAAAAATGGTATGGTTTAATTTAAAAGTTAAAAACAAAACCGGTATTGCAAAAATAAAAGTTATTGCAAATGCATCTGGTTATTCTACCAACTATGAAACAGAAATTGATGTCAGAAATCCTAATCCATATCAAACTAATATTAAAGATTTTTTTGTAGAGGCAAATAAAACAACCGAAGGAAGTTATACTGCAACAGGAATTACAGGAACTAATAAAGGGGTGTTAGAAATAAGTACAATCCCTCCTATTAATTTAGATGAAAGATTGCATTACCTTATTTCTTATCCACATGGATGTATTGAACAAACAACCTCACAAGTTTTTGCTCAATTATATTTACCTGAAATTATGGACTTATCTTCAAAACAAAAAACAGAAATAGATTTAAACATAAAAGCAGGTATTAATGAAATAAGAAAATTTCAAACAGCAGTTGGTGGTTTTGGCTATTGGCAAGGCTCTGCAGATGTGCAAGATTGGGCAACAAGCTACGCGGGTCATTTTTTAATTTTGGCTGAAAAGAAAGGTTATACCTTGCCATCTGGCTTAAAACGTAACTGGCTTAAATTTATGCAAACAACAGCAAATAGTTTTGATATTCAAAAAAACATATTTAAAAGATTTGATGAATTACAAGCATATAGATTATATGTGTTAGCTTTAAGCGGTAACGCAAGTGTTGGAGCAATGAATCGTTTAAGAGAATTTAAAGCATTAAGCAACAATAGTAAATGGTTTTTAGCAAATGCTTATGCAATAATTGGCCAAACAAACGAAGCAGAAAAATTAATTTATTCTACTAAAAATCAAGGTGAGTATTACACCTTTGATTACAATACATTTGGCAGTAGCGATAGAGATGATGCTATAATTTTAGATGTATTATGTGGACTAAATAAAAAGCAACAAGCATTTACTCAAGTTAAAAAAGTTGCAGGATATTTAGCTTCAAAAAAATGGTTAAGTACGCAAACTACAGCTTACGGTTTGTTGGCTATTACTAATTTTATTAAAAAATACGGAGACCCAAGTGCCATGCAAGCAAAAGTTTATGTTAATGGTAATGATTATGTTACTAAAGGAAATTCATCTATTAACCAGTTTAAATTAGATTTAAACACTAAACCTAAAGGCAATTTTAAAATTACCAATAATGGAAAAGGTGTATTATATGCACGTTTAATAACAAGAGGCAAGCCAACTATTGGGACTGAAATAGCTGAAAACAATAATATTACAATAGACGTTACTTATAAAGACAGAGAAGGGAATACTCTAAATGTAACTGAACTTGAACAAGGAAAAGATATTGTAATGTTTGCAACTATAAAAAATTTAGGTACAGTTGGCGACATTAAAAATTTAGCTTTAATTTCTTACATACCTGGTGGTTGGGAAATTCAAAATTCACGTTTAGATGGAAATGAAACTTTAAACACATCAAGTTCCTTTACTTATCAAGATATAAAAGACGATAAAGTATTAACCTATTTTGATTTAAATGCAGGACAATCAAAAACTTTTAAAATAGGATTAACTGCCACTTATGAAGGTAAATTTTATTTGCCAGCAATAACAACAGAAGCGATGTATGATAATTCAATTTTTGCAAGAACACAAGGTTATTGGATTAATGTTATAAGTAGGAGTAATCAAGCTGTTACACGTAAATAAGTAAACTTAATTACTTAAATTAAACTCCTATTTTGCATTAAAAAATGGTTTAACCCAAATTATGCATTAGGATTTGTTACGAACCTTGAAAATGCAATAATATCAAGTGTTCCCGCAAGATTTTATGACGAAGGAATGGTTATAATCATTTCAAGAAATAAAATCGAGGAAACGCTTGAGATTGAAGCAGTTTCAAGGTGTAGTAGAATTTCTAATGCATGATTTGGGTTTAATATCAATAGTTATTATAAAATGGCCAAGATTTTTTTTGCAATGGTAATGCCTTAATTAGCAAAATTTAATTTATTAAACAATTAATAAGTTAGTCCTGAAAAAAACCTGAATCCTTGATTTAAAAAAGATTTAATACATAAAATAAAATTTTTTACTTTTTATTTTAATAAATTTAACATTAAACCTTTTTATTTTATATAAGTCATAAGATTACAAAACTTATATAACCATGAAAACAAAAAAAACAATTATAAACTTAATTGTATTATCAATTAGCTTTATTACATCTTGTAAAAAAACAGAAGTTGGTCCACAAGGAGAAACTGGAGCCCAAGGCTCACAAGGGCCATCATTAACCGGCAATATAAAAGGATATGTTAATCATTATGATTATAATAATTCTAAAATTTTATCTGATTTAGCTGGTGATTCAATTTTTATAGATGGCACCTCAATGGTTGCAGTAACAAACGCCTCTGGTTCATATTCATTTACAAATTTAACTACAGGCACATATAATTTTACAATTAAGCGATTAGGATATGGAACTGACAAATTGCAATCCTTACAATTTGTTGGTGGAGGCGATTCGTTTAATAATATAATCCTTGCTAAAACACAAACAATAAATATAACTCCTATTTCCGCAACTCAAACCTCAACTTCAGCATCAGTAATGGGAATAAATATTACCGGTACAGTTACAGCACAACCTTTTGCACAAACTGTTATAATATATTGTGGGAATGTAAATTCAAGCACATCAAACTCATCGCCTAGCAATTATTCAATATTATTTACAATTAATGTGCCGGCAAACGCCTCAACATTTAACAAATTAATTCCTACAAATGATTTATATGATGCTGGTTTCGTAAGCGGTAATACTTGTGCTTTTGCGGGTTATCTATTAGGTAGTTCCGTTAATAGTGCATCAAATTACATTGATATTGAAAGTAATAAATTAGTTTATTCGGCAATTAGCCCTATTCCTGCAACTTCAACTGTAATTGTTCAATAAAATAAATTAAAAGAGAAGTAATTTAATTACTTCTCTTTTAAATATTTACACTTTTATATTATTTTATTTTTTCTTATCCACTTCAAAGCCTTTTTTAACCCATTCATCAAAACCATTTTGTAAATGAGCTACATTTTTAAAATTATTTTTTTGCATTAACTCTAAGCATTCTCCACTTCTACCACCTCCTGCACAATACAATAAATAATTTTTATTTTTATCAAGCTTTAAAATAACAGCTTCAGAATTTTTATCGAACCAATTAATTTCAAAAGCACTTTTTATCTTTCCTTTTTTTACTATTTCTTCAGGGGTTCTTAAATCAATAACAATAGTGTTTTTTTCAGTAATTTTTTGTTTAAAACCTTCAGCATTTAAATTAGTTTGCGCAAAAGTAAGATTAGCAAAAAATAAAGTTGTTATAAAAAGTAAAGTTTTCATAATTATAGTTGTTTATAATTGTAAACTTAAAACTATAATTTAATAAAATAAAAAAACAAAAGTTAATTAAACTAATTTTAACCCAAATTTTTCAATAGGGTTCGTAATGAGACTCTAAACAGCAATAAAATCAAAGGTTTTGCGAGTGAAACATAGTTGTTACTATGATGAACGAGAAAAAGCTGCGAAGCTTTTGATTTTGCAGATGTTTTGAGTCGGAATAGAAATCCTATTGCAAAATCTGGGTTTAACCTTACTCTCTAACAGGTGGTAAAAATTTTGAGTTTATGCAGGGCTGTGCATAATCGCATAAAAGGTTAAATTGTATTTTTTGTGGATTGGGATTATCCTTTGTTGCAATAATTTTTCTTTTACAAATTTTAAATTGAGAAATAGGTTTACCCCAGTAATTTTTCAAACATTCAACATCAAAATTTTTAATTGGATCATTATTAGGTGAAGAATTTTTTAGTTTCCAACCTTCAAACATTTGGTAATTTCCTTTTTTTAATTTTATAAAAATTAGTCCTTTATCATTTGTTGTAGCTGAGTCTATTTTTCCTTTTTTGTTTTTAAAAAAAAGAGTGTAATTAGAATATGGTTTTGGAGTATTAGCTTCGTTTAGCATTTCTTGTGTAGGTTCAACCCCTCCACAATATGATAGAGTATAAGTTATTTCAAATGAAAAGTTAGTTTTGGATAAAAATACTCCAGCAATAAGATTAAAAATTAAAAATAATTTTAGTTTATACATAATTGTTCAAAAATAAAAAAAGGCTGCCTATAAAAGGCAACCTTCTTTAAAAAAATTTAAACAAATTAAGCTGTTTTCATTTCACTTAATACTTTATTCATTGCTCTTACAGCATCTGCGCTTTTATTAAATGCGGCTTGCTCATCAGCAGTTAATTTAAAATCAATAATTTTTTCCCATCCATTTTTACCAATTACTACAGGTACACCTAAACAAATATCAGTTTGACCATACTCACCATTTAAGTTAACGCAACAAGTATATAATTTTTTATGATCATTTAAAATACTATCAACTAAAGCTGCAACAGAAGCGCCTGGAGCGTACCACGCACTTGTACCAAGCATACCATTTTAAGTAGCTCCTCCAACCATTGTATCAGGAGCTACTTTTTTTAAAGTTTCAGCATCTAATAAATTACTTACAGGAAAACCATTATAAGTTCTAATCTTGTTAATGGAATCATTGTTGTATCACCATGTCCGCCTATTACATAGCCTTGAACATCACTTGCAGGTACATTTAATGCTTGTGATAAATAACATTTAAAACGAGAGCTATCTAAAGTACCACCCATACCTATAATTCTATTTTTTGGTAATCCGCTTTCTTTTAAAGCTAAATAGGCCATAGTATCCATTGGGTTAGAAACTATTATAATAATTGCATTGGGGGAATGTTTTAATACATTTTCAGTAACTGTTTTTACAATTCCTGCATTTATTCCAATTAATTCTTCTCTTGTCATCCCTGGTTTACGAGGAATTCCACTAGTAATAACAACAACTTCGCTATTAGCTGTTTTAGAATAATCGTTTGTACTTCCTGTAATTCGTGTATTAAATCCGTTTAATGTAGCTGTTTGCATTAAATCTAATGCTTTACCTTCTGCAAAATTTTCTTTAATATCTAAAATAACCACTTCACTGGCAATTTTATTAATGGCAATGTACTCTGCACAAGATGCGCCAACATTTCCTGCTCCGATAACTGATACTTTCATATTTTAAAATTTTAATTGTTGTTTGTAAAAGTATAAAAAAGCAATAAATTATTGCTTTATTTTTATAAAATTAACACCAATGTTAATATTTGTTTATTTGTTTGGGTTATTAATTTTTTTACATCAACTTTATATTATAATTACAAATAATAATTATGAGAAAAATCATTTTAGCCATACTAGTATTTTCTTTTGCAACTTTATTTGCACAACAAAACCCAATAAGTTGGAGCGCTACCTACAAAAGTATAAATTCTACCGAAGGAGAAATTAATATTAAAGCCTTTATAGAAAAGGGGTGGCACACATACTCACAAAGGCCTACAGATGCTGGTCCTATTCCTACGTCGTTTAAATTTTCCAACACAAAACAGTTTACGTTAATAGGAAAAACAGAAGAAAGCAATGCACACGAAGAGTTTGTGAAAGCTTTTGATGCAAAAATTTTTGTTTTTAGTGAGACAGCTGAATTTAAACAGAAAGTAAAATTACTTTCAAAGGCGCCAATTATAACAGTTAGCGTAGAATTTATGAGTTGTAATGATCAAATGTGTTTACCTCCAAAAACAGTTGAATTAACTGTAAAAACTCAATAATTTTTTATATTTGTAATACCGAATTAAATCGTTTTAAGCATGAAAAAAATTTCACTTGTACTTAGCCTATTGTTTGTATTTATACTTAACGCACAAGAAAACCCAGTAAAATGGACGTTTGAAACAAAAAAAGTTTCAAATTGTGAATACGATTTAATTTTTAAAGCTTCTATTGAAGAACCATGGCATATTTATTCAATAATCAAATCGGAAGGAGATGGCCCCAATCCTGCTTCTTTTAAATTTAAAAAAACTAAAGAATTTGAATTAATTGGTGGTATAAAAGAAAGTACTCCAAAAAAAGAATTTGATAAAGTATTTGAAATTAATGTTGCTTACCACGAAAAGTATGCAGAGTTTAAACAACGCATTAAATTATTAAAAGAAGGTAAAATTAAAATAACAGGTAAGTATGAGGCGCAGGCATGTACCGAAGAAAAATGTATTTTTCCGCCGGCTGAAGATTTTACGTTTGAACTAATTGGCACTTCAGAGTGTACACAAACTAATGCATTAACACAAAGTGTAAGTGTTGATACAGCGAGTAATTTAACTAGCACCTTAATAACCGACTCTAGTTCAAATGTTGTAACTAATCAAATAGATACTGTAAAAACAACAGTTACACAAAAAACATTAAACACATCTGAATCCGAAAAAAGTAACAGCTCTTGGTGGGCAATTTTTTTAGCAGGCTTTGTGGGTGGATTTGCAGCTTTATTAACCCCTTGCGTGTTCCCTATGATTCCTATGAATGTTGCATTTTTTACTAAACAAAGTAAATCAAAACAACAAGGCATACGCAATGCCTTTATTTATGCGCTTTTTATTATTGGCTTATATGTTAGTTTAGGTTTAGGGGTTACTATGATTTTTGGTGCAGGAGCCCTACACACATTATCTACCAATGTGTGGTTTAACTTAGCTTTTTTTGTTCTATTATTAGTTTTTGCGGCATCATTTTTAGGTGCTTTTGAAATTGTATTGCCAAGTTCATTTGTAAATAAAATGGATGCAAAAAGCGATAAGGGTGGTTTGGCAGGAATATTTTTTATGGCATTTACTCTGGCACTTGTCTCTTTTTCATGTACAGGCCCAATAATTGGTACCTTGTTAGTTGAAGCTTCGGCCTCAGGAAATATTAGCGGCCCTTTTTGGGGTATGTTTGGCTTTGCTTTAGCGCTTGCATTACCTTTTGGCTTATTTGCTGCATTTCCTGGGTGGTTAAACTCTTTACCAAAATCTGGTGGATGGTTAAATTCTGTTAAGGTTACTTTGGGTTTTTTAGAATTAGCACTTGCACTAAAATTTGCCTCTAATGCTGATTTAGTTATTCAAGCCTTTATATTAACACGCGAGGTTTTTATTAGTTTATGGATTGTTATTTTTGGATTACTTGGTTTATATTTAATAGGTATTTTCAAAACATCTCACGATAGCGATGTAAAAAGCATCTCGGTAACTAGATTATTTTTTGCAATTATAGCTTTTTTTGTAACGTTTTATCTCATCCCTGGCTTATGGGGAGCCCCTTTAAAATTATTTAGTGGCATTTTACCTCCACTTGAATACTCAGAGTCACCTCATGGCTTTGGAAATTCAGCAACATCAAATGCACGTATAGAACCTGTAGATTCGGAATTTGGTAAATATATTGAAACTAATAAAAATGGCGTAATTCATTTTAAAAATGATTATGAAAATGCACTAGCTTATGCAAAAAAAGTGGGTAAACCTTTAATGGTAGATTTTACAGGTCATGCGTGTGCTAATTGCAGAAAAACAGAAGATAATGTTTGGCCTGATGCAGAAGTTTTAAAACGCTTAAACAATGATGTTGTTTTGGTATCTTTATATGTAGATGATAAAAGAGAGCTTGATCCGAAAGATTATATGAAAGTATTTTGGTATGGAAAAGAACGGGAAATAACTGACATTGGCGATAAATTTAAGTATATGGAAGAAACCCGTTTTCAACAAAGTACACAACCCTTATATGTTATTTTAGATCATAACGAAAAACCTTTAAATGCAATAAGAGGATACAACCCTAGTATTGAAGATTATATAAAATGGCTTGATGAAGGCGTAAATAATTTTAAAAACTCAAAAAAATAATTATATGGCTTGCTCCAACCTTTTTTATTACACCTTTAATTGTTTTTGAATTAAAAAAGCTTAAAAAAACATTTGTTTAGTCGAAATAACCATTATTAAAGTTAAAGTTTTAACAATTTACTTTAACAAATAGAATAGATTTAGAAAAAAATTAAATAACTTAGCTTATTAAATCTTATAAAAAATGAAAAAACTTTTACTATTATCAAGTTTAGCATTTGCATCAGTTGCTAATGCGCAATTAACTCAAGCTAATAATGCTCCTGCTTCTGGAGATACTTATAGCTTAGCTGTAACTTCTCCAAGCGTTTTAAGCCCTGGCGCTTCAGGTGCTGGCGCAGTTTGGACATATACAAACATTACTTTAGGCAGTTCTGTTGGTTATACAGGCGCAACTAATAGTGCTGTAAGTTATACACCAGCAAATATTGTTGTTAATGCATCATCTAGCGAATCAAGCTATTATGAATCAACAAGTACTTTTTTAAAATATTTTGGTGGTAACATAATTATTTCTTCTTTCCCTGCAACCATTACTTATACATCAGGTGCAATTGAAGCGGTTTATCCTATGAGTTTATCAACTACAAGTAACGTTGCAGTTGGTGGAAGCATTACAGCAATGAGTAATAACGGAACATTTACAGGAACTGCAAGCGCAACTGCAGATGCTACCGGAACACTTGTATTACCAGGGAAAACATTTACTAATGTAATTAGAGTAAAATTAGTTCAAACTTATTCAATTACATCTATGTTAATTAATGGTACAATTGAACAAGAAAATTACAGGTATTTTGTTACTGGTACTAAAAATCCAATTTTAACAATAAATACTTCTACTACTAACTTAGGAAGCACAAGCACCCAAACAACTGCAATGGTTGATGCAAATTACACTCCTACAGGAATTAAAGCTCATTCATCAAATTCATCTGATGTAGTTGCTTATCCTAACCCAGCTAACAATAACCTAACTATTACAGCTGCCGAAGCTACTAATGTTACAATAACAGACATTACAGGAAAAACAATTGCAACTAGTAAAATAAACGATGGAAAAATCGTGTTAAATACTGAAAATTACATAAATGGTGTATATTTTTATACATTATTTAATAACTCAACAAAATTGGGCGTAGGTAAATTTACAATTGCACATTAACCTTTTTTGGTAAAATTTAAGCCATTCTATTCGTTTAGAATGGCTTTCTTATTTAATTTTGTTTAAAAAATAATTTATGAATATCGAGGAAAAAATTAATGCTGATATAAAGTCTGCAATGTTGGCAAAAGAATCAAAAAAATTAGAAGCGTTAAGAGCAATAAAATCGATAGTTTTATTACTTAAAACTTCACCCGAAGGATTAACTGAAGATAGTGCAATGAAAGCTATTCAAAAAGAAGTTAAAAAGCGTAAAGAAAGTGCAGAAATATACACAACACAAAACCGACCAGATTTAGTTGAGGCAGAATTATTTCAGGCAGAAGTTATGGAAACTTATTTACCAAAACAATTAAGTGAAGAAGAAGTAAAATTAGAGTTACAAAAAATAATTGAGCAAGTAGGTGCAAAATCTGCAACTGAAATGGGAAAAGTAATGGGTGTTGCAAGTAAAGTTTTAGCCGGTAAAGCTGATAATAAAATGGTTTCTGTATTAGTAAAACAACTATTAGGTTAGGTATATGTTTTTAAATTTTAAAGAAAAAAGTCGGGATGTTGAACCCGACTTTTCTTTTTTAACTCCTTACAATAATCTTAATCAATTAATACAACACGTAAATTATAATGGATTAAATTTTGATGTATTACGACTTGATCTAATAAACGAATTTTGGGGAGGAAATAAACTCTTTAAATTAATAGAAAACATTAAATACGTAATTAAAAATAATTTTCAAGGCATAATTACTTTTGGTGGAGGAAACTCAAACCATATTTATTCAACCGTTGCCTTATGTAATAAATTAAATATACCATGTATCATTTGTGTTAGAGGCCAACATAAAATTACTTCTACTCTTCAATTTGCTGAATTAAAAGGGGCAAAAATTTATTACTTAAATAAAACCGATTATCAAAATAAAAATTCGAAAAAATTTATTGCCTATTTAAATCAATTATTCCCTAACTACCATATTATTCCAGAAGGTGGAAATAATGTATTAGGTATAAAAGGTTGTGAAGCTATACTTTCAACATTAAACACAAAATACCAACTTATTTTTTGCGCTTGTGGTACCGCAACTACATACACTGGAATGTACACAACACTAAGTAATATACAAACGTTAATTGGTATTTCTGTTTTAAAAGGTGAAAATAAATTAATTACTAATGTAAATGAAAATTTAATTGAACTAAAATCTAATAAACCTTCGATTAAAGAATGGGATAATACAACTAAAATAAACCTTTCAACAATTCTTAATAATTATGCGTTTAAAGGTTATGCTAGTTTAGATTTAAATTTAATAGAGTTTAAAAATAAATTTGAAACAGAAACTCAAATACCGTTAGATTATATTTATACTTCTAAATTATTTTTTGGAGCAATTGATTTGATGTTAAACAATAAGGTAAATAGTAATAATAAACCATTAATAATTCATTGTGGCGGTTTACAGGGTAATTTAGATTTTGAAAATCGTTACCAACTTACAGCTAAACGATAATTTAAACTAAACGAAGAGAAATAATAATTTTTAGGAAACTGTTCTAAAAATTTAAAAATACCTATACCTAAACTAATATTTTGAGTAAATCGTTTATTTTCACTTAAAAATCTTTTTCCAATTTGAAATTGAAAACTACTTGCAATTAAAGGAAAAGAATAAAATAAATAACCATATCGAACTCTTGGCCCCAAGTATAAACTATTTGAATTTTCTTTTAAATAATAATTTAAATCTAATCCTGTATTCCATAAAATATCAGATTGTTTATTTGTATAATTTGGAACATACCTATTAAAAATACTACTTTTTTGATTTATAAAGTTATACCCTATTTGAAGTGCAATTCCTATATGTTTATTTTTATTTAAAAACCGCTCATAGCTAACAGATAATCTTGTTAAAAAAATATCACTAAAAATTATGCCAATATTATTATTGAAAATTTTTTCTTTTACATCTAAAGTATCATTAGGTTTAAACAATTTTATTGTATTCGATTTTGTTTCTAATAGCAAAATATCATTAGTATTTATTGATTTATATACTAAATTAGAATCTAAAATAATCACTCTGTTTTTGTGTATTGTAATTATGTTAGTGCTTAAAAATTTTCCATTTTTAAAAAATAATTTATCCTGAGCAGATATTGCTAAATATAAACACGTAAAAAATATTAATAATATACTTTTCATTTAAACAAATAGGCAACATTTAAATTTAAGTGCGCCCTAACTTGAAATTTTTTAGAATTAGAATTTTGCATTAAATCTTTATAAAAAGAATCTTGTATTTTACCAACCCCTACACCTAATGAACTTGATAATAGTAAATGTTTAGTAGGTTTATATTTTACACCATATTGAATAATAAAGGTATTTATTACTGTAGTTTTAGAGTTATATTGTACAATATTAACTGTATTATTATTTAAATGGTATTGGAAATATGTTTGTTTAAATAAAAAACCTATAAAAACTAAATGTTTTTTTAATGAATTATAATCTATAAAATTATAATTTATACTTGTTCCAAATTCGACTAAGCGTTTAGCAAAACTAAAATTAGAAAATTTATTATTGAAAATAGTAACTCTATTGCTAATATTGTAAGCACCAAAACTATTAATATCTATTTTTTTGTTTTTAAACTTTGTACCTAAATATATATTTACATCTCCTAAAGCTAAAGCAGCAGCATTAAACCCAATAGAATTATTAAATTCATAGTGTTGTAGTGTTTTATTTTTATATGTTTTAATACTTTCATTGGGTAAATTAAACAATTGGGTTGTTTTATTTTTAAATTGAATTAGCACTATGTTACTTGTTTCAATTTCATCTGGAATGTTTAGTGAATCTGTAATAATAATTCTATCCGTATAAATTTCAAGTATTTTTGCCTCTTTTTTTGTACCATCTTTAAAATAAATATAGTCTTGTGCTTTATAAAACAAAAAAATAAACAAACCTAAAAGTGTTAATTTAAAGCGACACATTATATTAAAGATAATATAAATTAAAATTAATAGTAAGGCTAACTTTTCAATTTTTAAAACAAGTAATTTTTAATAAACTTTCTGCTTAAAAATTTGTACTTTAGTGGTTTAGATTTTTAACATGGGTTGTAGTACAGGTTGTGGTACCGAAAATAATAATTTACCGAAAGGTTGTAGTAACAATGGGAGTTGTGGAACTAGTAATGGTTGTAATAAACTAACTGTGTTTGATTGGCTTTCTAATATGAGTTTACCCGGAGGGCAAGCGGCTTTTGATATTGTAGAAGTAAGATTTAAAAATTCAAGAAAAGAGTTTTATAAAAATGTAAATAATTTAAGTTTAAATGCAGGCGATGTAATTGCCGTTGAAGCGTCTCCAGGTCATGATATTGGTGTTGTTTCTGTAACTGGCGAATTAGTTAGACTACAACTTAAAAAAAGAAATATAAATTCAGACTCTATTGAATTTAAAAAAATATATCGTAAAGCAAAACAAACGGATATTGATAAATGGAAAGAAGCTCAGGCATTAGAAGTAGAAACTATGTTTAAAGCGCGAACCATTGCTCTTAAACTTGGATTAGAAATGAAATTAAGTGATGTTGAATACCAAGGCGACAAATCAAAAGCTATTTTTTACTACACAGCCGAAGCTAGAGTTGATTTTAGAGAACTCATTAAAGTACTAGCCTCAGAATTTGGTGTAAGAAT
>CAZAPH010000005.1:0-2157 GCA_964487105.1 uncultured Akkermansia sp. | reverse complement strand
TGGCGCATGTGGTAGAGAATTATGTTGTAGTACTTGGCTAACAGACTTTAGAACAGTAAGTACAAGTGCAGCAAGATACCAACAACTTTCATTAAATCCTTTAAAATTAGCAGGACAATGTGGTAAATTAAAATGCTGTTTAAATTATGAACTGGATAGTTATGTTGATGCGCTAAAAGATTTTCCTGAGATGGAAGGTAAACGATTAAAAACAAAACGAGGTGAAGCGTTTTTTCAAAAAAATGATATTTTTAAACGTACAATGATTTTTTCGTATTGAGACGAACCCGATGTGTTTATTCCAATTAAAGTATATCAAGTAAAAGAAGTTCTCGACGCTAACGCTAAAGGTATTTTACCTGACGATTTTAAAATTGCTCCTATTGTAGAAACTAAAGAAAAAGTTTTTCAAGCAAATTTCGAAAATGTTGTTGGGCAAGATAGTTTAACACGGTTTGATAAAAAACCAAAACAAAAAAATCAAATCAACAAAAATCAATCAACGCAAAAAACAAACAACCCTCAGCCTAAAAAACAAGTTAATACTTCTAATAAACCCTCAGAAAATAAACCTCAACCAAATCAAGTTAAACAACAAAACAAAAACTTAAATAAAAACAAAACGAATCAACAACGACCTCAAAACAACAATCAAAAAACACCAAATCATAAAAATCAAAATCAACAAAAACCAAATCAATCAACCCAATCAAATGATAAACCAAATCAATAAGTATATTATTATTTTTATTTGTAGTATTTTATTAAGTGCTTGTAACAAAAACATTGTTTACAGTAAATACATAACGTTTAAAGACAATGAATGGTTTGCAAAAGATAAAGCTGTGTTTGATGTTGAAATTACGGATAACACAAATTTAAACGATATCTCTTTAATGATTAGACATGCTGATAGTTATCCATTTAGTAATATTTTTTTATTTGTAACAACAAAATATCCTGATGGTAAAATGTTAACAGATACTATGGAAGTAGTTTTAGCCAATAATAAAGGCGAATGGCAAGGGAGTGGAGCTGGTGATATTTTTGACTTAACAGTGCCTATTAAAAAAAATGTAAAATTCCCTCAAACAGGTAAATATCAATTTATATTTGAGCAAGGCATGCGCCAAGATCCTTTACAAATGATGATGGATTTTGGTTTTGAAATTAAAAAAAGCGCAAATTAATCGAAGCGCAAAAATAATTTTTATTTAATTTTTCTTATCAGTATTTTCTAATAATAAAATTAATTTTAGTCAAAGTACATTAATAAGTCAACCCTCAAAAAGTCATATTTCTATTTCCACTTTTTCTTAACAAAAAGTGGAGAAAAAGTCAAGGCGTTTCGAACTACCCACCCGCTCTTAATTTTTCTTGAAAATTTAATCGACGTAAATTTTATACCGCTTTGATTTAATAATTAGGGTAGTGTATTAAAAAGTGTGTAAAATTTATAAAAACGATTTTAAATTTTCTTTCAAAGAAAGTACGTAATTAAAAAATTATGTACCCTCTTATCAAGACGTTTTTGTTTTTTCCATTACAAATTTAATAAAATAATTTTGGTTCATAAATAAATTGATAAATTGGTTTTTCATATTCTTTCCTTGAACATGCTACAGAGCCTAATAAAAAAAGCACGGAGTCTGGATTAGGCATAGAGGTTCTCATTCTTAATGTGCGTTTATAACTTCTGTTTAATCGTTCTATCCAATTTGTTGTGTATATCATTCTTCGGATTTCTAAATGATAATTAAGGTAAGTAAAATACAACTCATAACGTGGTAATAAATAATTTTTTAAACTAGGATATACTTTTACCCATTTATTAATAAATATTTTAAATCTTTCGTAACCTTTAATACTGCTATCTTTAGCCTTTGTTGGATTTATAACTTGCTTTAATTCATCTGCTATTTGTTGTTTATTGTTTGGTTTTACTTTTGATAAAATATTACGGGTTAAATGAACCGTACAAAGTTGAATTTTTGCTGATGGAAAAACCTCTGCTATTACATTTTCTATTCCCTGTAATTGCGCTAAATCTATTTTATAACTAATAGTACTTAAAACACCAGTTTGCAGGGCTTGCCCAAGGGTTTGGAATTCCAAACAAAAAGTGGACAAAAATTTGTTAACATTAAGCCGCATTTT